>NZ_PYIA01000155.1:0-16789 GCF_013265645.1 Sphingopyxis sp. BSNA05
CGACCAGCCCGTAAGGCTGATTGTCACCCTGCCGCTTCTCGTTCGAGACAACGCCGATCTGGTTGTCGAGCTTCTCCTGCGTCACCGCGCCGAGTAAATAGCCCATCCGGTCGCTTTCGAGGAACAGGGCCACGTCCAGCGCAGAGGTCGGGACAGTCTGGAAATAGTTCGTCCGGTCGAGCCAGGTCGTGCCGTTGAGATCGGTTGCGCCAATCTGCCGCAGCGGTTCGAAATAGTCGCCCGGGGCATTTTCCGACCCGTTGAACATGATATGTTCGAACAGATGCGCATAGCCGGTCTTGCCTTCAGGTTCATGGGCCGAACCGACGCCATACCAGATGGAGACCGCGACGATCGGAGCCTTGCGATCGGTGTGGACAAGGACCTTCAAGCCGTTGTCGAGCGTGAATTCCTCATAGGGAATATCGACTGCCGCGACCAGTTCGCTGACCGGCGCCGGCTCGGCGGATTCATGATGCTTGGCCAGCGCGGGCGCAGTGACCGTCAACGCCGTGGTGGTCAGCGCCAGCAACAGGGAACGGGACAAACGGGACATCGGGATATTCCTCTCAATCAATATGACATATTTCGGTGTTGAACATGGCGCGAAACCGCCTCTGGCCTATTGCCGGCTTCGACCAACGCCATTCAGGCGTCGACCAACGGCTATTTTGCCTTCCACCCCCAGAACAGATGACAGGGCAGGATATTCCAGAGCGAATAGCCGCTGTCGATATGGTCGAAATGCGGGGTCATGAAGTCGCGCGCCTTCTTGACAAACTGGTAGACCAGAAAGGCACCGCCCGGCCGGATCGCGTCATAGGTTTCCTTGGCGATTTTCGGACCGAGCTGGTCGGGCAAGGTCGAAAAAGGCAGGCCCGAGAGAATATAGTCGGCTTTTTCGTGGCCAAGCTCGCGGATGATCTTCTGCACGTCGGCGGCGGAACCGTGGATCGGGTAGAAGCGGCTGTCGCGGATCGACTTGCCCAGATAGTCGATGAAATCCTCGTTGAGATCGATCACCACCAGAGCGGCGCCCGGCTTCAGCCGCTCGAGCACCGGCCGGCAGAAGGTCCCCACGCCCGGACCATATTCGACAAACAGGTCGCATTCGTCCCATTTGACCGGTTCGAGCATCTTGCGGACCGTGACATCCGACGAGGGAATGATCGAGCCCACCATCACCGGATGTTTGAGAAACCCCTTGAAGAAAACACCCCAGGGGCCAAGACGGCGCTCCAGGCCCGACTTGATGCGGTCGGTTATTTTCGTTTTGGCGACACTGTTTGACAAACCATTCCTCCGGCGACAGATCAAACTGTCTTACTAAAGCGTTACAGCGCCGGTGACAAATATAATAGCGGTTGCCCGGTGCAATCCTCCGGTTAAAAGATCATCATGACGCTTTATCCGAACGACTCCATCGCGGTGATTTTTGCGCGCAACGCACCGGCACCGGTGAAGAGGACTATCAGGCCGCCGCAGCGGCAATGGGCGCGCTCGCCGCGCAGCAACCCGGCTATCTCGGCGAGGATCATGCCCGCTCCGCCGACGGCTTCGGGATTACGGTCAGCTACTGGCGCGACGACGCCAGCGCCAGAGCGTGGCGCGACAACCCGGAACATGCACGGATCCGCGATCAGGGCCGCGACAAATGGTACAGCGCCTACAGCCTCCACGTCGCCCGCATCGAACGAGCCTATGACTGGCAGAAATAGCATGGCATAGGAGCGCCCATGGCCGATTCTCCCGATTTCGAAACGCTGGACCGCAAGCTGTCGGCCCATCCCGATGCCAAGCCGATAGACAGCACCCGCATGGCGGTACTGTTCTCGGTGATGCTGGTGACCGCTTCGGGCAACACTGCCATGCAGTCGATTTTGCCGACCATCGGAACGCAGCTCGATATCCCCGATTTCTGGGTGAGCGCTGCGTTCAGCTGGTCCGCCCTGCTCTGGGTCTATACCGCGCCGAAATGGGCGCGCCAGTCCGACCATCGCGGCCGCAAGGCGCTGATGCGGCTGGGCATGATCGGCTTTACCACATCCTTCGCGCTGGCCGGTCTGGCGCTGTTTCTCGGACTGCTCGGATGGTATAGCGCGCTCTGGACCTTCATCCTGTTCGCCAGTTTTCGCAGCCTCTATGGCGGCCTAGGATCGGCAGCGCCGCCAGCGGTGCAGGCCTATGTCGCGGCCCGCACCGCGCGCGCCGACCGGACCAAGGCACTGTCGCTGATTTCCTCCTCCTTCGGACTCGGGACGATTGTCGGCCCGGCGATTGCGCCGCTGCTGATGATACCGGTGCTCGGCCTGTCCAGCCCGATGTTCGCCTTTGCCGCTATCGGGATATTGGTCATGATCGCGCTTGCGGTAAAACTGCCGAATGACAATCCGGGCTATCAGGCGCGGGGCGTGGTGACGTCGGAGCCGTACAGCTCCGCCCCGTCCTCCAGCAGCCTGAAAGAAGAGGATGACAGCAGCGAAGAGGAAAGCAGCGCACCGCCCCGATTGCGCTGGGGGGATGAGCGGGTCAAGCCGTGGCTGATCACCGGCATCTTGGGCGGTAACGCCCATGCCCTGATCCTCGGCGTCGTCGGTTTTCTCGTGCTCGACCGGCTCGGCCTGCGCGGCGACCCGGAAATGGGAATCCGGATGACCGGCCTGGTATTGATGTCCGGCGCGGCAGCGACCCTGCTGGCGCAATGGGGCCTGATTCCGCTGCTGCAGATGGGACCGCGCTCCTCGATCCTGTGGGGTATGGTGCTGGGTGCCTTCGGCTGCCTGATCATCGGCCTGTCGCACGACCTGTACGGCATCATCATCGGATTTGCCGTGGCATCGCTGGGTTTCGGCCTGTTCCGCCCCGGTTTCACTGCGGGTGCATCGCTCGCCGTCAAGCGGTCCGAACAGAATGGCGTGGCCGGCATTGTCGCATCGGTCAACGGCATGGCGTTCATCGCTTCGCCGGCCTTTGGCGTATTGCTCTATACCTATGCCGGCCCCTGCCCTTCTGGCTGGCGACCGGCATTTGCGTGTTCCTGTTCGCCTGGGGCTTCAAAACCCTCAAACTCGATGAACGGATAGACAGCGACCGTTAGTGTTTGCTGTCCTTCACCGGCGTCAGCATGCCCGGCGAGACAAAACCGATCGGCTCTGCCCGCATCGCATTCTGCTTCAGCTGTGATTCCATTTTGGAATATTCTTCCTCCATTTCCTCGGTGACCGAAGCCCGGCTGTCCTCCAGCGCCTTTTCGAAATGCTTCATCTGGACGGTCTCGACGAGCCCGCCAAATTCCCGCAACGCATAAAGCCCGGCCCGGCGGACCAGATCTTCCAGATCGGCGCCGGAATAGCGGTCCGTGCGTTCGGCCATATCGTCGAGATCGACATCCTTGCCGAGCGGCATTTTCGCAGTGTGGATCGCCAGGATCCGGCGACGGCCGGCCTTGCCCGGAACCGGGACATAGATCAGCTCGTCAAAGCGGCCCGGCCGCAGCAAAGCCGGATCGACCAGACCGGGACGATTGGTCGCGCCGATCAATATCACCGACTGCATTTCTTCCAGACCGTCCATCTCGGCGAGGATCGTGTTGACCACCCGCTCGGTGACCTGGGGCTCGCCCATGCCGCCGCCGCGTGCCGGTACCAGACTGTCGATCTCGTCGATGAACAGGATAGTCGGCGCCACCTGCCGCGCCCGCGCGAACAGCCGCGCGATCTGCTGCTCGCTCTCGCCATACCATTTGGACAGCAGGTCGCTCGATTTGGTGGCGATGAAATTGGCCTCCGCCTCGCGCGCGACCGCCTTGGCCAGCAAGGTCTTGCCGGTACCCGGCGGGCCATAGAGCAGAAGCCCTTGGCCGGACGGATACCCAACCGGATGAAGGCTTCCGGATTTTCATCGGCAGCTCAATACCTTCCTTGAGCCGCATCTGCGCCTCGTCGAGGCCACCGATATCTTCCCAACGGACATCCGGTGCCTGGACCATGACTTCGCGCATCGCGGAAGGCTGGACCCGTTTCAGGGCTTCGATGAAATCCTGCCGGTAGACGACCAGTTCCTCGAGCACATCCGGCGGCACATTTTCCGATTCCAGATCGAGCATGGGCATGATCCGGCGCACCGCTTCAATTGCCGCCTCGCGGGTCAGGGCCGCAAGATCGGCTCCGACAAAACCATAGGTTGTCCGTGCAAGTTCCTTCAGATCAACCGTTTTGTCGAGCGGCATGCCACGCGTATGGATGCCGAGTATCTCGCGCCGTCCGGCGACATCAGGAACGCCGACAATGATTTCCCGGTCAAAGCGGCCGGGCCGGCGCAGCGCCTCGTCGATCGCCTCCGGCCGGTTGGTCGCCGCGATGACCACCAAGTTGAGCCGCGATTCGAGACCGTCCATCAGGGTCAGCAGCTGCGCCACCAGCCGCTTCTCGGTTTCACCCTGTACCTGTCCGCGTTTCGGCGCGATCGAATCGATCTCGTCGATGAACAGGATCGAAGGCGCAGCCTTGGTTGCTGCTTCAAAAATCTCGCGCAGTTTCTTTTCCGATTCGCCATAGGCCGAGCCCATGATTTCCGGACCGTTGATCAGGAAGAACTCGGCTTCGCTTTCATTGGCCACCGCCCGGGCAAGCCGGGTCTTGCCGGTTCCCGGAGGGCCGTGCAGCAACACGCCGCGTGGCGGGTCGACACCGAGCCGGGTGAAGAGTTGCGGATAGCGCAACGGCAGTTCGACCATTTCGCGAAGCTGGTCGATCGTTTCGTGCAGGCCGCCGATATCGTCATAAGTTACATCGGCGCGGCGATGCTCGGTCGATTCCTCATATTCCGGCCGCAGTTCCACTTCGGTTTCCTCGTCGATATGGACGATCCCCTTTGGCGTGGTCGCGATGACATTGAGCCGTATCTGGGTCAGGGAAAAAGCCGGCGCTGCCAGCATCTGCCGCAATTGCGGCGGCATGTCGCCGCGATCGACCTGCTGCTGGCCATGGGTTGCGACAAAATCCCCGGCCTTGAGCGGACGCCCCATGAAGCTGCGCTTGAGACCACCGCCATTGCCCTGCAATCGCAGATCCTTTTGCGCCGGGCCGAAAACGACCTTCTTAGCCGGCTTCGATTCGACCTTGCGAATTTCGACAAAGTCGCCCGCACCGACGCCGGCATTGGCACGCTGCAGGCCGTCGAGCCGGACAAAATCCAGCCCTTCGTCTTCCGGATAGGGCAGGACCGCCCGCGCCGGAGTTGCCTGTTTGCCGACAATCTCGACGACATCGCCCTCGATCAACCCGAGTTTCCCGAGATTGTCGCGCGACAGACGGGCCAGTCCGCGACCGCTGTCCTCCGGCCGGGCATTGGCAACCTGCAATTTCAGGCGCATATTATCGTCTTCGCTAATAGCTTTGTTTGGCTCTGGATCGGACACTGGGGCGTATCTCCTCGATATCGTTTCGGTTCTTTCCAACAAGATAGGGATCGCCACACCGATATGCGAATCAGATTTTCAGATGGCGCGACGCTTGACCGGAATCTGCCAAAAAAAGGCCAGTTCCGAAGAACTGGCCTGAAAAGTTTTAGGAGAGGATGCCTGAAAGGCCCACTCTGAATGCATCGAAACCCATTTTGTGCAAGTGCGAAAAGAACATTGTAGGTTGCATATCTTGCAACTTATCAATAATGCTAGTGACAGTTTTCCGCCATTCCCCTCGAATCGGTCCTAATTTTGCGTTGCACAAAGCTGATTCAGACACAATATTGGTCCTTCTATGCGTCGTCTTCCTCCCCTTCGTGCCCTTGAGGCCTTCATCCGTGTAGCCCGGCTGGGCTCATCAAAAGCTGCGGCAGCGGAGCTTGCGCTGTCCGCGCCTGCGCTCAGCCGGCGAATCAAGTCGCTGGAGGACCATATTGGCAAGCCGCTGTTCGAGCGGCGCAACCAGTCAATGGTCCTGAACGGCGATGGTCATGCCTTGCTGAAAGCGGTCGCCCCGGCGCTGGAAGTGATCGGCGAAGCGGTTGACCAGATGACCGTCACCGGCGGAGACATGCGTTTGCGCCTTGGCGTACTGCCCCTGTTCGGCGCCACTCGCCTGTTGCCGCGCCTGCCGGAACTCAAGAAACTCTATCCCAAGCTGCATATCAATGTGGACACCTCGTCCCATGCCGAAAATATGCTGGGCGATGCCGTCGATGCGGCGATCATCATCAGCGATGATGTCGATCCCAATCTCTATGCAGTGAAGCTCGACAGCAACAAGGTTTACGCCATCGCATCGGTAGAGCTGACCAAAGGACCCAATGCGATCAGCAAGCCGGAAGATCTGCAGCACCATAATATCCTGATCCACAGCAATATGACCCGCGCCTTCGACCAGTGGAAAGAAGCGGTGGGGCTTCCCGATTTGCAGCCGGCCGGTATTGACCATCTCGACAGCGGCCCGCTTATGCTCGAAGCCGCAGCACAGGGTCTCGGCATCGCGATCATGCACGGTGGCCATTTTTCCGATGCCAATGATTCCCGGCTGGTCCGCCTGTTCGACCATCAGGTCGACAGCCCGTACAGCTACTGGTTCGTATGCCGCAAACGCGACATGAAGAACCGCGCGGTGCGGATTTTCCATGACTGGGTGGTAAAAGCGGGCCTCTAGCCCCCTGGGCCGTCAGGCCTTCAGATCGGGATCCAGTTCCAGATCATCGTCGAGCTGCACGCCGAAACTGTTCAGCAGCATCGATACTTGGCTATATTGGCCCACGGTCATCACCAGATCCATCCGCTGCTTTTCGGTCAGTTCCGAAAGGGCAGCCCAGGTGGAGTCCGACACATGGCCATCGCTGGTCAGTTCATCGGTGGCGCGGAGCATCGCGCTTTCGGCCGGCGTCCAGCCCGGCGCGTCCGGCCCGGCCTTGATCCGTTCGATTTCAGCATCGGTCAGACCGCAGTCCTTGCCGATGCGGACATGTTGCGCCCATTCATAGCCGGACTTCCAGTTGAAGCCTGTGCGCAGGATGACAATCTCGCGCTCGCGGGCGGGCAACGCGTTATGATCGGACAGGATATAGCCGCCCCACCACATGAAGGCCTTATAGGCCTTCGGCGCCTTGAGCAGCGTCCGGAAGATATTGAGAATCTTGCCGGTCTTGAAGCGCTCGCCCAGCATCGCCCGGTGCTCGGGGCCGAGCTGTGACTCGGCGAGCGGGGCGATCCTGGGTTTGTCGAGACGCATTTTTTTAAATCAGCCGAGGGTTACGGACTTGATCGCGCCCGGCTTCGCTGGCGGTTCACCCTTGGGCAGCGCGTGCACCGCTTCCATGCCGGAGGTCACTTCGCCCCAGACCGTATATTGGCCGTCGAGGAAACCGGCATCGTCAAGACAGATGAAAACTGGCTGTTGGCGCTGTTCGGGTCCATCGTCCGGGCCATCGAGCAGGTGCCTTCGACATGCGGCTCGCTGGAAAATTCCTGTGCGATATCGGGCTTGTCGCTGCCGGACATGCCGGTACCGGTCGGGTCGCCGCCCTGCGCCATGAAGCCGTTGATCACGCGGTGGAAAACCACGCCGTCGTAAAAGCCTTCGGCGGCCAGCTCGGTGATCCGCGCGACATGGTTGGGCGCGAGATCCGGACGGAGCTTGATCTCAACATCGCCTGTATCCAGGTGGAAAGTCATTTTTTCATGGGACATCGGGTGTTTTCCTTTGCGTTCATTGAATCGGTCTTGCGGGGCATATAGGCAAGGCCTCGGGAAAAATCACCCTGCCTTAGGATAATTGTCACAAAAGATTGCAATTGCAACGGTGCAACGCCTAATAAGCAGCCGAACACGCGCACAAAGGGGAGCACCGCGATGACCGACATCAACGACGCCCCCGACGCAGTCATCGACCGCGAAGAGGTTCTCGACGAGGACAACAGGCTGACCGACGAATTTGTCCGCTCGGTTTCCGAAGCGGTCGAGGACAATAACAGCGTCCTGGCGCAGGAGCTGGTCAACCCGCTCCACAATGCCGACATTGCCGATCTGTTCGAGCTGGTCGACGCCGATGAACGGGCGCCGCTGGCCAGCGCGCTTGGCGATCTGGTCAGCGCCGATGTGCTCGCGGAGATGAACGAGCATGTCCGCGAAGGCCTGATCGACGTGCTCGATGCCGGCCAGATCGCCGACCTGACCGAACAGCTCGATACCGATGACGCGGTTGCGATTATCGAGGATCTCGACGAGGGCGAGCAGCAAGCGGTTCTTGCCGAGCTGGACGCCGAAGACCGCGCCGCGATCGAAAGCGCCCTCACCTATGAGGAAGAAACCGCCGGCCGGATCATGCAGCGCGAATTTGTCGCGGTGCCCGAACATATGAAAGTCGGCGACCTGATCGACTATCTCCGCAAGAATGACGATCTGACCACCGAATTCTGGGAAATCTACGTGGTCGATCCCGCTTTCCGGCCGATCGGCACCTGCCAGCTCAGCTGGATACTCAGAACGCCGCGCGACATCGCCATTGCCGACGTCATGAAGCGGGAACAGACGTTGATCCCGGTCGACATGGACCAGGAAGAAGTGGCGCTGCGCTTCCAGAAATATAATCTGATCTCCGCCGCGGTCATCAACGACGACGGGCGCCTGATCGGGATGATCACCGTCGATGACATTCTCCACATTGTCGAGGACGAGGCCAGCGAAGACGTGCTGCTGCTCTCCGGTGCCGGCGACGGCGACATCAACGAGCCGATCCGCGACAGTTACAAGGCGCGTGTCCGCTGGCTGATCACCAATCTGGCGACCGCGCTGGTGGCGAGCTTCGTGATCTCGATTTTCGGAGCAGCGATCGAGCAGATGGTCGCGCTGGCCATATTGATGCCGATCGTGGCCTCGATCGGCGGCAATGCCGGCACCCAGACCATGGCGGTCTCGGTCCGCGCGCTGGCCATGAACGAGCTGACCCGTTCCAACACCCGCCGGATTATCGGGCGGGAATTCCGGATCGCGCTGCTCAACGGCGCCACCATCGCCATTTTGGTCGGGATCGGCACCGGTCTGGTCTTTGCCAACCCGATGCTGGGCGGGGTTATCGGACTGGCCATGCTGATCAATATCGTGATCGCCGGTTTTGCCGGCATATTCGTTCCGGTCATGCTCGACCGGCTGGATCAGGATCCGGCGCTGGCCTCTTCGGTGTTCGTCACGATGATCACAGACACTATGGGCTTTCTCGCCTTCCTCAGCCTCGCCGTCGGCAGCGGGATGGTCAGCCTCTAGGCCTGGAATAAGCGGCAGCAAAATTGCCGAGATCGTGATAGATTCGCTCCCGCTCGCAATCGCCCAGCATTTCGTAACTGAGCGAATCAAAGCCGGGGCGGTTGTCACCGGCCGCCAGCCGGATTGCCGCGACCAGCCAGATTTCATCCGGTGTGGTCAGCGAGGAGCAGGGCCTCCCGATCTGGAACGGTTCCTGCCAGGCCGCTCCGATGGTCTCTGCCAATATCAATATCCGCGTCGCCGCCCGCCGTCCCCCCAGGCGCTCCGACAGATGGTCCAGACAATCATAGCTGTTCTGGCTGGCGACCACGGCGAGCCGGAAAGCGATGATCAATTTTGCCTCGACCGACGGCAGCGACCGGATATCCGGTAACGGTAGTAATAGTTTCTCCAGTATCTCGCTCAATCTGTCTCTCCTCGATGTCCGATTCCCTTTACAATATGATATTGATAATCATTTGCAATAATAATCTTGCGGGATTTGCCTGCCGTCCTTGACCTTTTCGGTCCTTCCCCGCCCCGAACCCGCTTGACTAAAGCGGTCGCCCCCCACAGATATCACCCATGCCACTCAATATGACCAAGATTGCCTATCGCAGCGAAAGCCCGGCGACGCTGCGCAAATGGCTGGAATCACACAAGGACAACAGAGCAACCGGCGGCGAAGCGCGGCTAACCACCCGCTATCTGCCGAAACGGCACGAGGAAATGGTCGGTGGCTCGCTCTACTGGATCCACGCCAAGAAAATCGTCGGTCGCTCGCCGATCATCGGCTTCATGGACAATGGCCAGGGTAAGCAGTGGATCAGACTGGAACCGAAACTGGTCGCCGTCCAGCCGATGCCCAAGCGCGCCCATCAGGCTGGCGCTATCTCGAGGAAAAGGACGCACCGGCCGATCTCGGTGACGGGGCCGAAGGGGCCGAGGAAATGCCGGCAGAAATGCTCGGCGAACTGGCGAGTCTGGGACTGGTCTAGGCGACCACGAACAGGGCTTCGCAACCCGTGCCCGCCAACAATCTCTCGATCTGGTCCCGGGCTTCACCGGAAAGCCCTTGATAAGCTTCGCGCAGCGCCAGCAGACATTTCGCCTGATAGGGAAAAGGCGGCTGCTGCCATTTGCGTCCGTCAATCTCCGCTTCGACCGAATCCGCACCGGACTGGACGGCCTGCGCATTGGCGATCAGAAACGGCGCATAGGTGCGGCCGATTTCCGACAGCAGGTCTCGCAGCGAGTCCAGTTGATCGTCAGCCAGCCAATGCCCGTCCGCGTGCCCGGACAGGTCCTCCATCCGATCCACCCATGCGCGCACTCTCTGCGCATATCTGTTGGTCAGCGCCATGGATGTCGGCTCGACCTGGGTGAGCTGTGTCAGTTGGCCATGAAACGCAAAATCGCAGGAGGAGGGCCGGCTTCCCAATATGAAGCCTTGCTCGCGGATCAGACGGTCGAGGACACCGAGCAGCCGGACGTAGCTGTCCTCGATCGTCTTGGCGGTAACCGCGTTCGATCCGACAACATAGAGCCGGTCAATCTGGCGCGTTGAAAATTGCGCCGCCATCGCGGTGACCTGTTCATCCGGCAGATTGGGATTGGCCCAGTGGATCAGCAGCGGCGCGACATGGTCGGCGTCCGCCTGAAAGGCCCAGCGGAAATGGAACATCGCCTTGGTCAGCCATTCGTCGGCATAATCCTCTATCAGCAGATCGAGAAAGCGCAGCGCTTCATTTTCGGGAATGACCGAACGACCGCCATGCTCTCTCTCAAGCCGCCGGATGATCGGCGTACTGTCCACCACGGCCTCGAGATCGCCGTCGCTATCCGGAAAGTAGAATGTCGGCAGCAGTTGCACCTTGGGCTTCGGATAACCCTCGGGCGCGCCCGTCGCGCCACCCCAGATAATATTATAATCGATATGCCGATAGCGCAGCAGCGCCAGCATCTTGCGCGTATAGGGCGATCCCGGCGCGCCCATCAGTTCGAGCCGGCGCGCCATATCAGCCCTTCTGCTCCACCCAGTGCTTCAGCAGATCATGCGCGATCGCGAAAGGCGGCGGCGCGACGAACAAGGCACCCGGCTCGCCATTCATTGCCGCTTTCACCTCGTCGAGCGAGAACCAGGCCGCTTCCTCGATTTCTTCTTCATCAAGCGTCAGAGTGGGATCGTCGGTGACACTGGTGCAGGCGATCATCAGCGATGACGGGAAAGGCCAGGGCTGGCTTGCGACATAGCGCACGTCCCGCACATGAATTCCGGCTTCTTCGAACAATTCCCGCTTCACGCAACCCTCGATACTCTCGCCGGGCTCCAGAAAGCCGGCCAGGGCGGAAAAGCTTTTCGGCGGGAAGCGTGGCTGGCGGCCGAGCAAGACCTTACCTTCGCATTCCGACAACATGATCGCCACTGGATCGGTGCGCGGGAAATGCTCCGCGCCGCAGCCGTCCTTCTCGCGGTCGCACAGGCGCGCCCAGCCCCCCTTCCGGGATTCGGTCGGTTTGCCGCATTGCGCGCAAAATTGATGTCGTGCGTGCCAGTCGACCAGACTCCGCGCTGTCGCGTAGATCGCCGCCTGATCTGCGGGCAAGCTGCCCAAAGTCTGCCACAGCGCCCGGTTGGCGGCAGGACCGGCATCCCCTGCCCCGTTCAGTTCGGCAAAATAGGGCGTGTCACCCTCGATACCGAGCAACAGCAGATCATTATCCGGCGATGCCTCATAGGCGGCACCCCAGGCCAGATCTCCATAATCGTCGAACACCGGATTGAGACCATCCAGCTTGAGCAGCTTCGCCCGCGGGTTCATCATCGCAGCGCGCAACCGGTCCGGATTGACCCGCACCTGATCGGCCCGGTCCAGCGTTCCACCGGCAAAAGTCGGCACTATATTATTTTCAACTGTCGGCATCTTGGCTCCCGGACATTTTCATATTTTTATATCGTTGCTCCCCGGAAAGGGAGAATATTTGGTGCCCTCAGGGACTGGTCTTGCCCGCTCCTGCCTGTTCCGCGCCGGTCAGGTCTGCATAGACATATTTCGGGAAGTCCGACTGGAAGGGATAGCTGTTCGACGGTATATATTGGGTATAGCCGCCGGCTCGCAGTCCGCGCACCGTGTCGACGAAGGCCGATGTGCCGGCTGCCCCGCCCCAGCCGAACGTGCCGGCTGGACTGACATCCGTGCCGAGGCCGGAACGGCCGCCCGCGCCAAAGCCGTGATTGGCTACCCAGGTCCCTTCGGTGCTGGCGGTCTCGGGCAGCAGATTGGAAATGCCGAGCTTGACCGTTTCCGGTTTCATCACCTGCACATCGCCGACGGTGCCCAAGCCCAGGATCATCTGCAGGAACTTGTCATAGTCGCCGGCGGTTCCGACCAGACCCGTGCTGCCAAAGGCAAAAGGCGGCTTGTCGAGATAGATGCTGGTGGCGCCCGGATCAATCGGGATCAGCGACCCCGCGAAGGGTGCATAATTGTCGGCCAGATCGGCGGCGCGGTCGGCCGGGACCTGATAGAATATGCTGCTCATGCCCAGCGGTCCGAACATCCGTTCCTCAAGAAACTGGTCGAGCGGCTTGCCGGAAACTTTCTCGATCACCGCGCTCAGCACGTCATGGCTGAGCGAATAGCTCCATTTGGTGCCCGGCTGGTAAACCAAAGGCATGGTCGCCAGGCGCTGCATGAAGGTCATGATGTCCGGCGTCGGCGCGCTGCGGTCAAACCCGGGAATCGGATTGCGGCTGACGCGACCGGGCGTCAGACCCGCATCGAGATAGGCTTTCTGGATCGGGCCCTTCGAAATGATCGTATAACCCAGACCGGCCGTATGGGTCAGCAGTTGCCGGATCGTGATCGGGCGCACCGCCGCCACCGTATTTTCAAGCGGGCCTTCCGGTTCGGTCAAAACCTGCATATCGGCGAAATCGGGGAAGATGTCGGACAGCGGCTGGTCCAGCGCAAGCAGTCCATCCTCAATCAGCATCATCGTCGCCATGCCGGTCACCGGCTTGGTCTGCGAATACATCCGCCACAATGTGTCGGGACCGACCGGCCTGTCGCCGCCCAGTTTCAGCGACCCGGCGGCGATGACCTCCGGCGCCTGCTGACCAAAACCGATCATCGCCATCATGCCGGCGACTTTCTTTTCCGCAACATATTGGTTGATGATCTTGGTCAGGCCCGGGAAATTGTTCGCCGCTTCGCGAGCAAGGGCAATGCTTGGCATGCCTGCCAGAAACGCGCCGGCACCGATTCCGCCGAGCACGGAGCGCCGGGAGAAAGATGGCCCAAGTGAAGATGTTGCGAGTCTGTCAGCGGTCATTTTTCTTCCTTCATTTTCCATTTTACGGCCTTGGCATAAAGGTTGGCAATCCCGCCTCCGCTATATCATCCAGCGCCCACCAGATATTGTCATCCTTGTTAGTAACGATTTTCTCGTCCTGATAAACCGCCAAATCCACTTCGAGCGAAAAATGGGTGAAGCTGTGCTGAACGATATTGTCATGCACCCGCCACGCGCCCGCCATTGGCGGCGTCGCATGGCCGTCCCTACCCGCAGCCCAGCCATCGTCAGGCAAAGCCCGCATGCCGCCGAGCATCCCTTTCGGCGGGCGCGTGGCGAGCAATATCCGGCCCTGCTGCTCGATCCAGAAAAAGCGGGCGCGGCGGACCGGCTTGGCTTTCTTCGGCGGTTTGACCGGAAAGGCCTCCACATTGCCGAGCGCAAAGGCGGCGCACTGATCCTGCACCGGACAGATTCCGCATTTCGGATTTTTCGCGGTGCAGATCGTGGCGCCGATGTCCATGCAGGCCTGGGCGAAATCGCCCGCGCCATGGCGCGGCGTGATCGCATCCATCGCCGCGCGAATTTCCGCCTTGCCCTTGGGCAGCGGCGTGTCGATGGCGAACAGCCGCGCCACCAGCCGCTCGATATTCGCGTCCACCACCACCGCCCGTTCGCCAAAGGCAATCGCGGCGATTGCCGCCGCCGTATAGGCGCCGACACCGGGTAGCTCCAGAAGTTCAGACTCTTTCTGAGGAAAGAGTCCGTCTTTATTATCAGTGATATATACCGCACATTTGCGAAGATTTCGCGCCCTAGCATAATAGCCGAGGCCGGCCCAGGCGGCCATGACATCCGCTTCATCGGCCTTCGCCAGGTCCTGTACCGTCGGCCAGCGCGTGGTGAATTTCTCGAAATAGCTTTTGACCGCCGCGACCGTCGTCTGCTGCAGCATGACTTCGGACAGCCAGACATGATAGGGATCGGGCAAATTGCTCCCCGGCGGCGAACGCCAGGGCAGCTTTCGCGCCTTATCCACATAATGTGCACCGATATTGGCAGAAATTTTACGTACTTTGGCGGGGAAGCTATCGACGGCCATGGCCGCGCCATGCCATAAAAGGACATAATGGCGAAGAAAATTGGCAAAATCGGTGATGAAAAGGCGAAAAGCGCCGAAAACGGTAAAGCCGCGCCCGGAAAATCGCCAAGAAAAGCCGCCAAAAACCGGCCGCCAAAGCATATGAGAAATATCAGCGTCCGCGCGGCGGTCCGGCGAAAAGCATATCCGACCTGGTGCCCGAAATCGGCCGCGCCGCCTTTCGCCGCTACGGCTTCATCCAGAGCTCGGTGGTCAGCCGCTGGGCCGAGATTGTCGGCGAACGCTATGCCGCCGTCTCCCTGCCCGAATCGATCCGCTTTCCGCGCGGCGAAAAGGAGGGCGGCACGCTGCATCTGCTGGTCGGCGGCGCTTATGCGACGATGATGCAGCATATCGCGCCGGACATTATCGAACGGGTCAACCGCTTCTTCGGCTATGGCGCTGTCAGTCAGATAAGATTCAGACAAGGCGTCGTAACACCCAAGAAAGACAAGGAAAAAAGGGTCCCCCTGCCCGCTTCGCTGAAGCCCGCACCGATCCAGCTGGGCGAAAATTTGCGCGATATCGGCGACGCGGAACTGAACCGGGTGCTGGAGTCCCTCGCATCGGCAGTTGCAAAGGCGGAAGCGGACCCTAAGAAAGAGGCGCAGCAAAGCATCAGGATCATCGGCAAGATCGGTGGCGGCGAGAAGAAGAAGGACCGGACATGAAGTATAGAAGCGCGTATCTTGCTTCGGCATTGGTAGCATCGGTTGTGATGGTCGCGCCGGCTGCGGCGCAGCAGACCGACTGGACCAAGCGGGTGACCCAGTCGACCATGGGCGGCCATGTCATGGGCAATCCTCTCGCCCGGCACAAGCTGACCGAATATATGAGCTATACCTGCAATCACTGCGCCGCCTTTGAGCAGGAATCGCACAGCCCCCTGACCACAAAATATATCAAAAAGGGCCATGTCAGCTTCGAGGTTCGCAACCTGATACTCAACCCCATCGATCTGACTGCGGCCATGCTGGCCCGTTGCGGCGGCCGCACAAAATTTTCGGCAATCACCGGGCCTTGCTTCTCCAGCAATCGACCTGGCTGAAAAATTCCAGTCGGCATCGCCCGAAGTGATGAAGACGATCAACGACGGTACCGTTCCACAGCGGCTGAAGAAAATTGCGGCCGCTGCCGGTCTCGACACGCTGATGAAAGGCCGGGGCTATACGGCTGCCCAGATCGACACCTGTCTTGCGGACAAGGCCGAACAGGACAAGATATTGGCGATGACGGAATATGCCACGACAACGCTCAAGCTGACCGGCACCCCGAGCTTCACGCTTGCCGACCAGCCGCTTGCCAAAGTCCACAGCTGGACAGCATTGCAACCGAAATTGGCGGGCCTTCCGCAATAGACATTCGATCATTTCAAAAAGAAGCAGGAACAGAATATGCGCACATTCAACTATATCGCTCCCATGGCTCTCGCGCTGGCTCTGGCCGCATGCGGCGAAGCAAGTGAAGGCGAGGCAGGGGCAAACACCTCCGGTTCGATCGAAGCCGTAGAGGCCCCTGCCGGACAAAAATGGTCTGAAACCGTGTCGAAAACCGAAGCCGGCGGCATCGTCATGGGCAATCCCGATGCGCCGCTCAAGCTGGTCGAATATATGTCGATCACCTGCTCGCACTGCAAGGATTTCGGCGAACAGGCCTTTGCTCCCTTGCGCGACACTTATGTCGAGAGCGGCCGGGTCAGTTTCGAAATCCGCAATTTGTCCGCGATCCACTGGATCTGTCGGCGGCCATCCTGTCTCGCTGCGGTGGCGAGACCCCGTTTTCCCGCTGACCGAACAGGCCCTGAGCAATCAGACCGCCATGTTCGAAAAAGCGCAGGCGATGGGAGACGCCACCTATAATGATATCTTGGCATCCGCTCCGGAAACGCGATTTGTCCGTCTCGCCGAACAGCTTGGCCTGATCGCCTTTTTCCAGCAGCGCGGCATTTCCGAAGATCAGGCGAAGGCCTGCCTTGCCAACACGGCGACGGCCGAAGCGCTGATGAATGACACGCAGAAAGCGGTCGAAGAATATGATATCCAGGGCACTCCGACATTCCTGCTCAACGGGCAGAAGGTCGACGGCACCAACTGGGTCGCTGTGGAAAGCAAATTGAAGGAAGCGGGCGC
>NZ_PYIA01000156.1:0-13892 GCF_013265645.1 Sphingopyxis sp. BSNA05
TTTGGTGCTGACCTCAATGCATTCCGGCGCACCGGAATATCGCTATCGGGTCAGTTCTAATCTCTGCAATCTCTATGGCGGTCCTCTAGCTAACCTGACCTGAACGGTCATGTAAACTATGGTAACAACTGGTAAACCATTGAAATTATATTACATTTTTGCGTAATTTATGCATAACTCAGGGGCAGGCGTTCGGGTCCCCTTAGGCGGTCTTTGGCGGCATAGAAAAATGCCTTATTTTCCATGTGGTTACATTTGCGACTGATTCGGTCGCAGAATTCCGCCGAAAAGAGCGTTTCAGATGCTATCCGGGCTTGCGAAATCGCATGACGAAGCGGCTGGTTTTACCGCGTACCGCCGGATCGAAGACATTCGTTTCCAGGTCATCATCGGCGTTGATGAACATCTCGCTTTCCCCGTCCAGCACGAACCCGGCCTTGAGGAAATCGGCGCGGGCGGTCGCCGGATCAATCCGGTGGGTTTTCTCGACCACCGCGCGTGTATCGCCCGGCAAGCCCACATGGTCGATCACGGCGACCACACCGCCGGGCTTCATGCCGGCATAGAGATTGGCCAGCACGGCAGCCGGATCCATCCTGTCGAACTTGAACTTTTCGCTCTGCCAGTAGAAATCATGATAGATCAGATGGAGCATGGCAAAATCCACGCTGTTTTCCGCCGGCTTGTAATCGGGCAATTGCGAAGGCACCATTGTCACATTGGGCTGCCGCGCAGCGACGCTCGCCCATTTTTCCTTGGACTGCTCGCTGGAAACAAATTGCGGCGGATTGACCGCGATAACCGATCCGTCCGGACCGACCGCACGCGCCAGAATTTCGCTATAATAGCCACCGCCGGCAAAATATCGAGCACGGCATCACCGGTCTCCAGCCCCATGAAGGCGAGCACTTCGGCCGGACTGCGACTCCCGTCGAGCGCGACATCCGCCGCGTCCCGCCCGGGAGCGGTCACAGCCGTCTCCAAATCGGCAGTCCTGTCCGCTGCGACATCCGCGGTTACCGGCGAGGTTTCTGTGGCATGGACCGCACCAGCAATCGCCAGGGCTGAAGCCGCCAATGTCAGGAATATCGAAGCACGCATGATGTCTCTCCCCAAATTATGGATCGTAACATGCACCCGTCACGATCTTCACACAAGCAGTGGCGATGCGTTTAATCTATATCCGGCTGTCTTTCGTCGAAACGATTGCCGCCCTACATCACTTCCGTTGCACCTTGCCATAGCCCATTTTCCGCGTCCCCGGCCGTCCCTCGGTCGATCGGCCTTTCGGCTGGGCGACCTGCAGGTCGGCTGGCAGGCCGAGCTCTTCGGCTTCCAGCTTGCGGATTTCGTCGCGCAAACGCCCGGCGGTTTCGAATTCCAGATCGGCCGCTGCATCGCGCATCTGTTTTTCGAGGCTTTCGATATGGGCGCGCAGATTGTGACCGACCAGAGGCTTGCTGTCGTCGTCGACCGCACCGGTGACCATGTCCTTGGCCGTGGCATGGGCGACGATATCGCCGATATTCTTCTTGATCGACAGCGGCGTGATGCCGTGCTCGAGATTATATTCGACCTGCTTCTCGCGGCGGCGGTCGGTCTCGCTGATCGCGCGCTCCATCGAGCCGGTCATCCGGTCGGCGTAGAGAATGACCCGGCCGTCGACATTGCGCGCGGCGCGGCCAATGGTCTGGATCAGCGACGTTTCACTGCGCAGGAAGCCTTCCTTGTCGGCGTCCAGTATCGCCACCAGCCCGCATTCCGGAATATCGAGACCTTCGCGCAGCAGGTTGATACCGACCAGCACGTCATAGACGCCCAGCCGCAGATCGCGGATCAGCTCGATCCGCTCCAGCGTCTCGACATCGCTGTGCATATAGCGGACCTTGATCCCGGCCTCGTGCATGAATTCGGTCAGATCTTCGGCCATCCGCTTGGTCAGCGTCGTGATCAGCGTGCGATAGCCCTGTTCGGCAACCTTGCGGCATTCGTTGATTACGTCATCGACCTGGTCTTCTACCGGTCTGATCTCGACCGGCGGGTCGATCAGCCCGGTGGGGCGAATGACCTGCTCGCTGAACACGCCGCCGGTCTGCTCCATTTCCCAGGGCCCGGGTGTCGCCGACACGCTGACCGTCTGCGGCCGCATCGCGTCCCACTCGTTGAAGCGCAACGGGCGGTTGTCGATACAGCTGGGCAAGCGGAAGCCATATTCCGCGAGGTTGATCTTGCGGCGATGATCGCCCTTCGACATGGCGCCGATTTGCGGCACGGTCTGGTGACTCTCGTCGACGAACAGAAGCGCATTGTCCGGAAGATATTCGAACAAAGTCGGCGGCGGCTCGCCGGGCAAGCGCCCGGTCAGGAAGCGCGAATAATTTTCGATACCGGCGCAGCTGCCGGTGGCCGCGATCATCTCGAGATCGAAATTGGTTCTTTGCTCCAGCCGCTGATGCTCGATCAATTTGCCTTCCGCCTCCAGTTCCTTGAGCCGCTCGGCAAGCTCGAACTTGATCG
The DNA here is from genome assembly GCF_013265645.1 of Sphingopyxis sp. BSNA05. Lineage (NCBI taxonomy): Bacteria > Pseudomonadati > Pseudomonadota > Alphaproteobacteria > Sphingomonadales > Sphingopyxidaceae > Sphingopyxis > Sphingopyxis sp. BSNA05. The sequence goes on from NZ_PYIA01000156.1 coordinate 2,518, forward strand.
CTTCCATCGCCTGTTTCATCGTCGGCCCCGGCGTCACATGGTGCGAATTGGCATAGACCCGCACCTTGTTCAGCGTCGCGCCCTTCTTGCCGGTCAGCGGATCAAATTCGACAATCTCCTCGATCTCGTCGCCGAAAAAGCTGATCCGCCAGGCCATATCCTCATAATGCGACGGGAAAATCTCGAGATTGTCGCCTCGCACCCGAAAGCTGCCGCGGGCAAAGGCCATGTCGTTGCGCTTGTACTGCAGCGCCACCAGCTTGCGGATGATATCGCGCTGGTCGACCGACTGTTCCTTCTTGAGATCAAAGACCATCGCCGAATAGGTTTCGACCGAGCCGATGCCATAGAGACAGGACACCGACGCGACGATGATCACGTCATCGCGCTCGAGCAGCGAGCGCGTCGCGCTGTGCCGCATCCGGTCAATCGCCTCGTTTACCGAGCTTTCCTTCTCGATATAGGTGTCCGACCGCGCGACATAGGCTTCGGGCTGATAATAGTCATAATAAGAGACGAAATATTCGACCGCATTTTCCGGAAAGAAATTCTTGAACTCGCCGTACAGCTGCGCCGCCAATATCTTGTTCGGCGCCAGAATCAGCGCAGGTCGCTGCAATTGCTCGATCACCTTGGCCATGGTGAAGGTCTTGCCCGACCCGGTCACCCCGAGCAGCACCTGGTCGCGCTCCTCATCGCGCATGCCCTCTACCAGTTCCCGGATAGCCGTGGGCTGGTCGCCCGCCGGTTCAAAATCACTGACCAGCTTGAAGCGCCGTCCGCCTTCCGATTTTGCCGGCCGATGGGGCTTGTGCGGAACGAAATCTGCTCCGGTTTCGGGTTCGGCAAGGCCTCTTCTTATCACCAATTCTGTCATGAGAGTGATATGGAACAAAAAGGGACCAATGTCATCCCCGTTGTGCAGTTTTTGGGCGAAAGCAGCGATAGAAAATTTACATCCGCAGAACATGAGCTTAAGACTATTTGCAGAGCATAATATTAGAGGGAAGTTCTCGTGAGAAAATTACTAGCATCTGTAGCAGTACTCAGCCTGATCGGGGGCTGTTCCGAACAGGGCGCCGATCAAGACGGCGATGGAAAGATCACCGCCGAGGAAGTCGCCGAGGAAATGAACCGCGTTACGCTTGAACCCGGCGAATGGGAAAATACCGTGGAAATCGTGGATGTGGAAATCGAGGGACTGCCGGAAGGCGTGCCGGCCGGCGCCATTGACAGCATGAAAGGCAAGGTCACGACCACAAAATCCTGCATCACCAGGGAAGAAGCGGAAAATCCCGGCGCGCAATTTTTGCCGCACAGGAAAAGACCAATTGCGAGGTCACGAAATTCGACATGAGCGGCGGCGCCGTGTCGTCCGAGATGTCCTGCAGCAATATGGGCGGTGGCCCAGGCGAAATGACCATGAAGATGGACGGCCAATATGGACCGAGCAGCTATGACATGACCATGAATATGGTTGGCGGGGCAGCCGGCATGAAAATGAATATTTCGGCCAAGAGTAACGGCAAGCATATCGGCAAATGCCCGGCCGGTTGATCGCGACGACAAGATAAAAGAATGATCAGGGCAGGAGCACAGCGCTCCTGCCCTTTTTGCTGCACGCCGCCTCACCGCCGAGACGCGCTGCGGCATATCTATGACCGCGCAATCAGGCGCAGCGACATCAGGCTTTGCGCTTTTGCCAAGGGTGGGACATAAGCAGTCAAAATACAGGGAGACAAATATGAAACATCTCTTGGCTCTGGCCGCTAGCAGCGCGCTGATCTGGACCACACCCGCGATCGCGCAAAATGGTTCGGCCTCACCCGATCTGGCTGCTGCGATTGCAGCGGATTATGACAATACGCTCGAAGCCCTGTTTGTCGATTTTCACCGCAACCCCGAACTGTCCTACAAGGAAACCCGCACAGCCGCGATCATTGCGGAGAAATGGCGCGATTCCGGCTTCGCCGTCACCGAGAAGGTCGGCGGTACCGGCGTTGTCGCGGTGATGGAAAATGGCGCAGGCCCCACCCTGATGCTGCGCGCCGACATGGACGGCCTGCCGCTCGTCGAGGACAGCGGGCTGGACTATATGTCGACCGCAAAACAGGTCAGCATCGACGGCGAGGAAAAGCCGGTCATGCACGCCTGCGGCCATGATGTGCATATCACCTCCCTGATCGGCACTGCGCGGCAAATGGCCACGAGGAAGGACCAGTGGTCCGGTACGCTGGTGCTGATCGCGCAACCGGCCGAAGAACGGATCGGCGGCGCCCGGCTGATGATGGAAGACGGACTCTTTAGCCGGTTTCCCAAGCCCGATTATGCCATGGCCTTTCATGTCTCTGCGGACACGCCGACCGGCAAGCTGGCGCTGAGCGAAGGGATCACCTACAGTTCGTCCGACAGCGTCGACATCATCATCCACGGCGTCGGCGCGCATGGCGCGTCGCCGCATCGTGGCAAGGACCCGATCGTGATGGGCGCGGAAATCATCATGGCGCTGCAGACCATCGTCAGCCGGGAAATCGCCCCCCTCAAGCCCGCTGTGGTCACCGTCGGTTCCTTCCACAGCGGCTTCAAGCATAATATCATATCCGACAAGGCGACGATGCAGCTGACGGTTCGCTCGGACGACGCCGACACAAGGGCGAAGCTGCTCGAAGGCATCAAGCGTATCGCGACCAATGTCGGCCGGATGAACGGCCTGCCCGAGGACAGGTTGCCCGAGGTTCTAGTGTCGCATGAATCGACGCCGGCGACCTATAATGACGCAGAGCTGACCAAAAGGGTGATCGGTGTATTTGCCAGCCGGTTCGGTAAAGACGTGTTCGACAACCAGCCGCGCGAAGGCATGGGCGCGGAGGATTTCGCCTATTTTGTTGCGCCCAACACCGATGTGCCGGGCGTCTATTTCTCTGTCGGCGGCACGCCGCAGGCCGATTTTGATCGCGAAGAAGCCGGCGGGGCACCGGTGCCCTCTCACCATTCCCCTTTCTTCAAGGTCGCGCCGAGAGAATCCGTCACGCTGGGTACCGAGGCGATGACCGCGGCGGCGCTGGATCTGCTGGCGCCGAAAGCGGAATAATCTTGGCCGAAGAGCTTTCCTCTTCGCAGCGCGAGAGCCTGAAAAATCTGCTGCTTGAGCGGCAAGCCGAACTGAAGGCCCGCGATCAGGAGGGCGCCAGCTGGCGGGGACCGGTCGAACTCGACCAGCAGAGCGTCGGCCGCCTGTCGCGCATGGACGCGATGCAGCAACAGGAAATGGCCCAGGCCGAAGCGCGCCGCCGGACCAGCGATCTGGCGAGAATTGAGATCGCCCTGAACCGGGTGGACGATGGGGAGTATGGCTGGTGCGCGGAGTGCGGCGAAGCCATTGCCTACCGGCGCCTCGAAATCGATCCCGCCGCCCATTTGTGCATCGCCTGCGCGCGCTGATCCGCTTGAAATTTTGTCGCAGTTCGGACCAGGCAGGCCTTTTGTAAGCTTGACATGCAACCATATAGTTGCATATAGGGAGCCATGTCCGATGTCTTTGCCGCCCTCGCCGATGAAACCCGCCGCGCTCTGCTCGACCGGCTGTTTGTCAAAAACGGACAAAGCCTGACCGAGCTCCATCACGGCATGGCCATGTCCCGCCAGGCGGTGGCCAAGCATCTGCATATTCTCGAAACCGCCAATCTCGTCTCGGTCCACTGGCAGGGCCGGGAGAAACTGCACTATCTCAACCCCGTTCCGCTGGGCGATATCGTCCACCGCTGGGTCGGCAAGTTCGAGGAGGCCCGGATCGAGGCGCTGAGTGATTTCAAACAGCAAATGGAAAGTGCTTCCAACCCTTCCAGAAACAGCAAGCCAGAGGAGAAACGTCATGCCCGCAAATGAAACCGCCGATATCCACACCCGCGCGTCAACCGGCCAGGCCTGCACGCCGGATTTTGTCTATACAATCTTCATCAAGGCCGACGTGGAAGCGGTCTGGAACGGTCTGATCGACCGCGATCTCACCAAGGCATATTGGGGCCATTATAACGAGTCGGACTGGAAGCCGGGATCGCGATGGGCCCATGTCCGCAGCGATGGCAGTGGCGAAATCGACATCTGCGGGCGTCTGGTCGCGATCGAGCCTCCACACACAATGATATGGACCTGGTCGCTGGAGCGGGAAGCAGACAATCCGGCCTGCATCTCGCGCGTGACCTATGAGCTCACGCCACTGGGTCCGGACACGAAACTCACCGTGACCCATAGCGAGCTCGAGCCGGATCCCGGATGGATAATGGAGTGCGGAAAGGATGGCCAGCCGTGCTCAGCAACCTCAAGTCACTACTGGAAACCGGGTCCGTGCTGTCCGAGGAACTATGGCAAAAACCTAGCGTCAGCTTGAAGACAGACTGCGGCGGTCCAATCGAGTCTTATTTGCGCCCAACAGGTCGCCGCGACGTTTTTCACCCTTCCCCGCGTGAAGACATCGCCCTAATGTGCGGGCCATGGAAATCCCCGCAGATATCAAACCGTTCGACGGCCGTTTTGTCGACGGCAAGCATTTCTTCGCCTGCCGCGTCTATTTCGAGGACACCGATTTTTCCGGCATAGTCTATCACGCCAATTATCTGCGCTATATGGAGCGGGCCCGCTCCGACATGCTGCGCCTGCTCGACATGGATCAGGGCGCTGCTTACGAAAGCGGCGAAGGCGTCTATGCAGTGGTCGACCTGACGATGAAATATCTGTTGCCGGCGAAACTGAATGATGATCTGGTCGTTATCAGCACAGTCGAGACGCTGCGCGCCGCCAGCGTGATCATCGACCAGAAAATAATGCGCGGCCAGGACCCCATTGCGTCAGCTTCCGTTCACGCAGCGTTTCTTACGCCCGCCGGCGCCCGAGACGACAACCCAAGGCGTGGACAATGGCCTTTGCCGGCGTCATGGACCGGGCCGATACGAAATGAAGGATCATATATCTTGCTAGACCAACTTTCTCTGGGAGCGACTGCCGGAAATTTCTCTCCCTTCATGCTGTTCATGGAAGCCGATATCGTCGTCAAGGCGGTGATGATCGGCCTGCTGCTGGCCAGCGTCTGGACCTGGACGATCATCGTAAGCTTTGCCATGAACATCGGCCAAATCACCAGAAAGTCCGATAAATTCGAGCGGGCATTCGACAAGACGGAAAATCTCGACCGCTTCTATGACGAATATGGCCAGTCCTCCCTGCCCAGCGCCAGGGTGCTGGCTGCCGGGGTCAAGGAATGGCGCCGTTCGACTTCCAAGGCACCGATTGACCGCGAAGGCACGCGCCAGCGGCTTGCCAGCGCCATGAACACGACCATCGCCCGCGAAGTCGACCGGATCGCCGACCGGCTCAATTTTCTCGCGACCGTGGGCAGCGTCGCCCCCTTTGTCGGCCTGTTCGGTACGGTCTGGGGCATCATGCGCAGCTTCTCGGCGATCGCCGCAGAACAGAACAGCTCGCTTGCCGTGGTCGCCCCCGGCATTGCCGAGGCTTTGTTCGCGACGGCCATCGGCCTGTTCGCCGCGATCCCCGCGGTCATTGCCTATAACCGCTTCTCCCATCGCCTGAACAAGCTGGAGGCCCGGATGGGCCGCTTTGCCGAGGGTTTCCACGCCACGCTCAGCCGCGAACTGGAACTGGGAGACTGAGCATGGGCATGAATATGGGATCCGGCATCGGCAGGCGCGGCAATGGCCGCGGCCGCGCGCCGATGGCCGAGATCAATGTTACCCCGTTTGTCGACGTGATGCTGGTGCTGCTAATCATCTTCATGGTGACAGCTCCGTTGCTGGTCACCGGCGTGCCCGTCGACTTGCCGGAAAGCCGCGCCAACGCGCTGGAACAGGAGCAGGAGCCGGTCCAGATCTCGATCGACAACGAAGGCCGTATCTTCGTCGATGACGAGGAACTGAGCCGCGGTGCGCTGGAGATGCGGTTACGCGATATCGCCGCCGAACAGAATCCGGAAGATCCGCGCCAGATCATGCTGCGCGGTGACAGTACACTCGACTATGGTCTGATCATGGGCGTGATGGGCGAGCTGAACCGGGCCGGACTGAACCGGGTTTCGCTGGTCACTACAGGTTCATCGGAGACACCTTAAGAGTGGACCGCTGATATGGAAAAAGCTGAAAAAATTGGCTTGGGAATAGCGGCTGCGGGTCATGTGGCCCTGTTTGGCGCGCTCTCGGTGAGCATATTGAGCAGCACCAATGACGCGTTTCGCAACAAGCCGATCGAAGTGATGATCGCCGACGAGGTGGGCCTGGAAAGCGCCGCACCCAATCCTGCGATGGTCACCCCCGCGACCAGCGTTGCCCCGGAGCTGGGCGCACCGGAAGACAGCAGCATTGCCGCGCCGGAACCGCTGCCCGAACCACCGAAAGCCGAAGCCAAGCCGACCCCGGCGCCGAAACCGGCTCCCGTCTCCCGGGAACCCCGTCGGCGTCCGGACAAACCGGCCAGCGCCGCCCCGAAGGCAGAGTCGAAACCGGTTGCCAAGCCGACACCCCGCGGCTCGAGGCTCGGCGATGATTTCCTGAAAGGGGTCACCGATGCACCATCGGTCAGCCGCAACCAGAATATCGCGGCGGAGAAGGCGTCTCCCGCTGCTGTCGCTTCGCTGGAACGCGAGCTATACAGGCTGATCAAGCAAAATGGCGGCCGCCGACAGGCGCGGACGCGGAACTGTTGCGCACCAAGGTCACCGCGCGCCTAGACAGTAGCGGCAATATCATTGGCCGTCCGACGGCCACGACAACCGGCATCACGCCGAGCAACCGCTCGCAGGTCGAGATACATCAGGAGCGGGCCATTGCTGCGATCCAGCTCGCGGCCCCTTTCACGACATTCCCCGAAAATATTATGACGAGTGGAAGGTTATCGAACCTGTCCTCTATCTTGGCGTCTAGGAGACCATCATGCAATTACCCGCCCTCTACGTCCGCTCCGTCATGCTCGGCATTGTCGCCAGCATTGGACTGACCGCAACCGCGCATGCCCAGCTGACCGTCGATGTCGACAATAGCGCTTCGGAAGAACTGGTCATCGCCGTTCCCGGTCTACCAACGCAGCAAAGCGTCGACACGGCCGCTGGCAGCACCGCCGAACTTGGTGGCAAGATCAGTGATGTGATTGTCAGCGATCTGCGCTCGAGCGGACTGTTCAAGCCGGTTGGCCGCAACCAGGTCCGGTCGATCAGCTATGCCGAAGTTACCGCACCGCAATTTCCCTATTGGAGCGGCACCAGTGCCTCTGCCCTGATCCAGGGCTTCGTGCGGGCCAATCCTGACGGCAAGCTGACGGTGGGCTGCTATCTCTATGATGTCGCGCTGGAAACCGAACTCACCCGCCAGGCTTTGTGGTCGAGCCGCGCGACTGGCGCCGGGCCGCGCATAAATGCGCCGACAGCATCTATTCGCGGTTGAGCGGGGAATCGCCCTTTTTCGACAGCCGTATCGCCTATATCGCCGAGACCGGCCCCAAGGGGAACCGGGTCAAGCGGCTGGCGATCATGGACAGCGATGGTGCCAACCACCGGTTCATCACCAATGGCCAGGCCACCGCTCTCACCCCGCGTTTCTCGCCCGATTACAAGAGCATCGTCTATCTGAGCTTTCTTGACGGCAATCCGCGCATCTACGTCTATGACATCGGCACCGGACGGCAGCGCCTGATCACCCAGAGCACCAATCCGACCTTCGCGCCGCGCTGGTCACCCGATGGCAAGTGGATCCTCTATTCCATGGCGATTGCCGGTAATACCGATATCTACAAGGTCTCGGCAGCCGGTGGCGGCAAGCCACAGCAGCTGACCTTCTCCCCCGGTATCGATATCGGCGGCAGCTTCTCTCCCGACGGCAGCCGGATCGTCTTCGAAAGTGATCGCTCGGGCAGCCAGCAGCTTTATGTGATGGACGCCGATGGCGGCAACGAGCGTCGGATCAGCTTTGGCGGTGGCCGCTTTGCAACGCCGGAATGGAGCCCGCGCGGCGATCTGATCGCCTTCACCAAGATGGCCGGCAATTTCCGCATCGGCGTGATGACGCCCAGCGGTGGCGGCGAGCGTCTGCTGACCAACAGCTGGCAGGACGAAGCCCCGACATGGGCGCCCAATGGTCGGGTGATCCAGTTTTTCCGGACCACCAAAGGTAACGGCAGCACCGGAATCTGGCAGGTTGACCTGACCGGCCGCAACGAACGACAATTGCCGACGCCGGTCAACGGGTCGGATCCGGCTTGGGGGCCATTGCTGCCTTGAATTCAAACCAAGACAAGTCCCTGAAAAAGATTATATAAAGCCCAAGGGCAGATTCAAAAAAGGAGCAGAATTATGATAAAATATGCAACTCCCCTCCTGATTAGCGCGAGCCTGGTTCTGGCCGGCTGTGCCAAAAAGGCACCCGAGGAACTGCCGCCGCCACCGGTCGACACGACCACGCCTGCGCCCACACCGACCGGCCCCACCGGCCCTGGCTATGCGCCGGGTTCCCAGGGCGACTTCCTGGCCAACACAATGTCCGACCGGATATTGTTCGACACCGATCGTTTCAATGTCGACTCGCAGGACCAGCTCATTTTGCAGAGCCAGGCACGTTGGCTGGCACAAAATCCCAACGCGCGGATCACCATCGAGGGCCATGCCGACGAACGCGGCACCCGCGACTACAACCTCGCGCTCGGCGAGCGTCGCGCCAATGCGACGAAAAACTATCTCGCCTCGCTGGGTGTCAGCCCGTCCCGGATGACCACGGTCAGCTATGGCAAGGAACGCCCCGAAGCGCTTGCGTCCAACGAGAGCGCCTGGGCGCAGAACCGCCGCGCCGTGAGCGTCGTCGTCCGCTAGACCAGTGGACCGCACACGCAGACAAAAAAGGGCCGCTACCCCAAAGGTAGCGGCCCTTTTTGTAACCTGTCGGTCGCTTATTTCTTGGTGCCGGTCATTGCCATTTCACCAAAAGCACCCGCTTTCACCGAACCGGCTAGCTGGCCATCGGTGATTGTCGCGTCGCCTTCCAGCTTCATCGGCATGGGAACGGTCATGTTCATTTCCCAGGTGATGTGATTGCCGTCGACCTTGCCGTTTTCGACTTCCATCGATCCCATGGCACCGGCATTGGTGCCGGTGAACGTGTCACCGTCGGTGACGATGGTGAATTCCGACGTCTGGTCTCCCATCGGGGATTTGGTTACGCAAGTATAAGTTCCATCAATAGACATTCCATTCTCCTTTTCATGTCAAAGCCCTGACTCCGTCGGGGCTGACGATCACTCGCTGCTGCCCGCCGAATCGTTCGAACTGCTATCACTATTAACAGCAGTGTCACTAGCTTCATAGCCGCGATATTCGACCGGCATGTCGAGAGCGTCCAGCTGGGCCTGTATCTTGGAAACATCGCCGACGATCACCCAGGTGAACTTGTCCGGATCAACCGCCTCAGCCATCGCCTTGTTCAGATCGTCTTCGGTCAGCGCCTTGTAGCGGTCGGCAACGGTTTCGGCATAGTCCGAAGGCCGGCCGTACATCACGTCACCCTGCATCTGGCCCAAGATGCTGGCCGTGCGCTCGAACTGGCCGGGCAGCTGGCGGACATTGCCGTTCACCGTGCGCTCCAACTCGGCGGCGGTCACACCATTTTCACCCAGAAAATCGCGAACTTGGCCGTCCATCGCGGCCACCGCGGGGCCGGTCTGGTTGGTCTGGACCGGCGCACGCATCGTGTACATGACCCGGTCCTCGCCGCGCAGCACGCTATTGCGCGTGCCATAGCTCCAGCCCTTGGTCTCGCGCAGATCCATGTTGATTCGCGAGAGGAAATTGCCGCCCAGTATCTCGTTGGCCGCGTTGAGCGTCAGCAGATCATCCGACCCCTTGTAGGGCAGGACCTGCCCCGCCAGGATCATCGACTGCGGCGAGTTCGGCCGGTGGATGGCAATGATCCGGCCCTGGCCTTCGGGAATGGCCGCATCGAAATTCTTTGCCGGCGCGGCCTTGCCCGAGCCTTTCCACTTGCCGAAGCGCAATTCCAGCTTGTCGACAAGTTCCTGCTTGTCGATCCGGCCTGCGGCAAAGATCGTCGCCTTGGCCGGGTGCATCCATTGCTGGTGGAAGGCAGCAAGATCATCACGGGTGATCGCCGATACCGTGTCCTTGGTGCCATTGCCCGACAGACCGCGGCCATAGGGATGCTCGGTTCCGAAGAGAAGCGGCGGCAGCGTGTTGCTGGCGATGCTCAGCGGATCGCTTTCCTCGCGGTCGATCGCGGTCAACTGCCGGACCCGGATACGTTCGATATCGTCGCTATTGAACGCCGGATTTTCACAATATCCGCCATCAGGTCGAGCGAGGCGTCCAGATTGGGATTGACCGTGCTCAGGTCGACATCGGTGCGATCGCGCCCTCCGCCGATGCTAATATGGGCGCCCAGCCGTTCCTGCTGCTCGGCTATTTCGACCGAGGTCAGGCTGGTCGTGCCTTCTTCCATCACCGAAGTGACAAAATTCTGCAATCCGAGCTTGCCGGAGGAGTCCGCGCTGGTGCCCGCGTTAAAGGACAGCGTGACGCGTGTCATCGGCACCGCATCGCGGCGGGCGAAATAGACCTTGATGCCATTGGACAGGGTCGCGGTCTCGACATCCGGAAAATCGACGTTCGGGATTTCACCGACCGGCGGCAAGGCCGACCGGTCGGGAGCGGTGACCGTGCCGGCCTGCTCATCCTGCATATAGAAGGCAGGCGCGGTCAGAACGCCAGTGCGCGCGCCCTTGCCGGCGCCCACTTCCTGATATTCTTCCCGTTCGCCGGGCACCACCGTGATGCCGACGACGGGACGGGTCAGCCATTTCTGCATGGCCGCCTTGACCGCTTCGGGAGTCGTGGCCGCCAGTCGGCCGAGCTCCTTTTGTAAAATTCCGGATCATCGGAATAAAGTTCGCCCTGCGCCAGAGCGACCGCCTTGCCGCTGAATCCGCCCACTTGCTCCAGCCCGGCAATTCGGGCGGCGGCGTTGCGGGTGGCCACCCGTTGCACTTCATCCTCGGTCGGACCGTTGGCGATAAAGTCGGCGATGATTTCGTCGAGCCGCGCGGCAACGGCATCCGCATCTTCACCCGGTTTGACGTCGGCCTGAATGTTCACGAGGCTGCCGTGCACGAACGGGATGACATAGGCGGACACCGAAACGGCATTTTTCTCTTCACGCACCATGATATTGTCGAGCCGCGAGCTGGCCAGGCCGCCCAGCACCGTCATGCCGACATCGAGCGGCGTATAATCAGGATCATTGAGACCAGGCACCACCCAGTTGCGGTAGATACGCGTGGTCGCGACCTTGTCCTTCATCACTTCGTATACGGGG
>NZ_PYIA01000157.1:0-31499 GCF_013265645.1 Sphingopyxis sp. BSNA05
GGCCGCTGGCTGGAGAATCTGCGCGAAGCCGTGGCGCTGCTCGATCAGCGGCGCGTCACCTTCGAATATGAAGGCGAAATGGCGCCGGATGTCGCCCTCAACCCGAAGCTGATGGGCAACTATCCGTTCAGCCGCCTGTCACAGCCAGCCAATGTGCTGGTCATGCCCGGACTGCAATCGGCCAATCTTTCGGCAAAATTGCTGCGCGAACTGGGTGGCGATTCGGTCATCGGTCCGATGCTGGTCGGTCTCGAAAAATCGGTCCAGATCGCCACCATGGCATCCACGGCGTCGGAACTGGTCACACTCGCGGTGCTGGCCGCCAGCGGCATCGCCAAATAGCGGCGACTGCCGGGGCCTTCACCAGCGGAGTGGTCAGGGCATCGTAGGATCGTTGCTCGCGCCTTGCGCGCCGGGCGCGCCAACTGCGCCGATATTGCCGAACAGTTCCTCGAAGAAGGAACGCTCGCGCCCCAGGGTCGGCGTCTTGTCACCATCCGGGCTGATGCTCGCGACCAGTTCCAGGCCGGTGCGATCGACCGCGGTTACATTGCCATCGGCATCGAAAATCACGCGCATCACCTGCTGTTCGCGGGGCCGCGGATTGTTAAAGCCATATTGGCGGGTATCGCGGGACAGATAATACCAGGTATTGTCGTCAAACTGGCCGGTGAAGGTCGGACGCCCTAGCGAAGCCTCGACCGACTGCCGGTTGTCAACGCCGGCCTGGATCGTGGACATCAGCATCTGATCGGCAATATATCCCTGATGCCCGCGCACCTGCGTGCACCCGGCGACCGTCATCGTGCCGGCCACCAGGCCGAGCCACAGACTGTATTTCTTGATATTGCCGACCATTGCACTCATTCTCCACTATCCGCCCAGCACCGTATCGGTACCTGACTCGTCATCGCCCATTGCATCTCGGGCGATAAATATCAATATGCCCTGTATCCAGACTTAACAACCGGCCCGATCGTTCATAAACATGCGATCCAACCAGCGGAACCAGCAATGTCCTTTTTCAGCAAGATATTTTCCCGAGACAATCCCAATGCCGGGATGCAGCCATTATACAACGCAATTGTTGGCGAGGGACGACAACTGGCCTGGTATGAAGAGGCACAGGTACCCGATACGATCGACGGGCGGTTCGACATGATTGCGGCGATATTCTCGCTGGTGTTGATCCGGCTGGAGAAAGACGAGGAACGGGGGCAGGATATCGCCTGGCTAACCGAGATTTTCATCAGCGACATGGAGGGCCAGTTGCGGCAGATCGGCATCGGCGACATGGTGGTCGGCAAGCATGTCGGCCGGATGATGGGCGCGCTTGGCGGCCGGGTTGGTGCTTATCGCGATGCCCTGGAAAAAGGCGCGGACCTGAAAGACGCCATCGTGCGCAATATTTTCCGCGGTGCGAAACCGGATGACGCGGCGCTCGATTTGCTCGCCAGCCGCCTGGCTGCTTATCATGCCGCGCTGGGCGATTGCAGCAGCGATGCCATTGTCGCCGGCCATTTGCCGGCCAGCGGAGCGGCTGCGTAATGGACAAGCCGGAATTTTCCCATATCGTCAGATTGTCGGAAATCGGAGCCGCCCCGCGCACGGGCGAACTGTCCGCAAACGAGGAAGAGCGTGCCAGACTGGCAGAAAGATTTGACCTGCGGAAAATTTCCACGCTGGATGCCCGCTACAGTTTGATGCCCGGCGAAAATCGCATCGGGTTTACCGGACGGATCGAATCCGATCTGCAACAACGATGCTCGATCACGGGGGAAAGCTTTCAGGTTCGGCTCCGCGAGGATTTCGACATTGCCTTTGTCCCGCAGCTGGAAATCGAGGGGGCGGACGAGGAGATCGAACTGACCGAAGAAGATTGCGACATCATCGAATATGAAAACGGCCAGCTGGATCTTGGCGAAGCCATCGCCCAGACGCTCTATCTGGCGCTTGATTCCTTTCCGCGTGGTCCCAATGCCGATGCGGTGGCACAGGAAGTGCTCAAATCGGAAGAAGAAGCCGGGCCCTTTGGCGCGCTGGCAGCGCTGAAGGACAAGCTGCCCTAGGCGGCTTCCTTTTCGTCCTTGCGGGCCGCCGCGTTGGTTAGGCGTTTCTGCAATCCGTTCAGTCGCTGCTTGCTGGTGATCTTGCTGCCGAGCAGGTCGGTGATATAGAAAGTATCCACCGCACGCTCGCCATAAGTCGCGATATGCGCGCTGTGTACCGTCACTTTCGACTCAAACAGCGCGTAGGCAAGTTCGTTGAGCAGGGCCGGACGGTCCTGTGCGTTGACCTCGATCACGGTGAACCGGTTGGATGCGTCATTGTCGACCAGAGCAAAGGGCGTAATGGCAAACGCACCGGCCCGCGAATGTGCCAGTGGCCGGGCGTCAAGCTTCGTGGAAAGTTTGGTCCGGTTGGCCAGCGCATCTTCGACCGCCTGCTTGATCCGCAGCAGCTGGTCCTCCTCGGAGAAGGGCTTTCCGTGCGGATCCTGAACCAGAAAATTGTCCAGCGCCATGCCGTCACGGGTGGTATGGATGCGCGCGTCGATGATGTTACCGCCCGAAACATGAATACCCCCGGCAATCCGGTAAAATAGTCCCGGATGGTCCGCCGCGTAGACAGTAATCAACGTCGCACCGCGTTCGGGATATACATCGGCAAAATTGCGAGATCCGTATCCCCGGCATCGAGGACCAGCTGGGCATTCTGGGCAATGATATCATCCGGCTCGGCGATCCAGTAAGCATCGGTAAAGCGCTTTGCCAGTTTCTTGAATTCGGCTTCCGGCAATTCCAGCGCCTCCGACAGAACCGCCTTTTTCTCCTCGATCCGTTCCTTGCGGCCGCGTTGCTTGTGGCCGAGCAGCAACATTTCCTGCGCGGCTTCGAACAGATCGGTGAGCAACTGCCGTTTCCAGCTGTTCCAGACGCCGGGCCCGACCGCGCGAATATCGACGACGGTCAGGACCAGAAGCTGGCGGAGGCGCTCGACGCTTTTCACCTGGCTGGCAAAATCCTGGATGGTCTTGAAATCCGACAGATCCCGCTTGAAGGCCACTGCCGACATCAGCAGATGGTTGCGGACCAGCCACGCCACCAATTCGGTTTCATGCGGCCGCAGGCCGAGCCGCGGACAGAGCTTCATCGCCACTTCCGCGCCCAAGACGCTGTGATCGCCACCGCGGCCCTTGGCAATGTCGTGCAGCAGGGTGGCGACAAAGATCACGCGCCGGTTCTGCAATTTCTTCATCGTTGCGGTGCTGTTGGGATGATCGGCCGCCAGGTCACCCCGCCCGATCTTCGCGAGCAGGCCGATTGCCCGGATGGTGTGCTCGTCGACCGTATAATGATGATACATATCGAACTGCATCTGCGCCACGACACGGCCGAAATCGGGAATGAAGCGGCCGAAAATCGCCGCTTCGTTCATCCAGCGCAGCACCAGTTCGGGGTCGCGCGGAGAACAGAGCACATCGAGAAACAGTTTGTTGGCTCGCGCATCCTTGCGAATCTTGTTGTCGATCAGCTTGGCATCCCGACGTGCCGCACGCATCGCCAGAGGGTGAACCTCCAGTTCGTGCTTGTCGGCGAGCCAGAATATTTCCAGCAACCGGACCGGGTCTTCTTCAAAAATTCGTCGTGCGGCAGGGCCAGCCGTCCACGATCCAGCACGAATCCCTTGAGCTTCTTCGGCTTGCGGGTCAGCGACGGGAGGAATCGACGCACTCCGGCATTGTGGGTTTCGTCAAGATGCGCGAGGAAAACACCCGTCAGATTGCCGACGACCTTCGCGTTCAGGAAATAATATTGCATGAACCGTTCGACCGACGACTTGCCGGGCCGGTCAGCGAAACGCATTCGCCGCGCCACTTCGGGTTGCAGGTCAAAAGTCAAACGGTCTTCCGCCCGACCGGTGATGTCATGCATGTGGCAGCGCACCGCCCAGAGAAAGTTGGCCGCCTTGCGAAAGCGCTTGAACTCATCCGCAGTTAGCAGGCCGACATCGACCAGCTGTTCCGCGGATGTCACCCGGTGGATATATTTGCCTATCCAGTAAAGCGTTTGCAGGTCGCGCAACGCGCCCTTGCCTTCCTTGACATTGGGTTCGACAACATAGCGGCTATCGCCCATCTTCACGTGCCGGGCATCGCGCTCGGCAAGCTTCTCGGCCACGAACGCACTGTCGGTACCGGCCACAACATCTGCGAAAAAACGATGCTTCGCGTCTTCGTATACGCCGGTATCCCCCCAGATATAACGGCCTTCCAGCAAGGCGGTCCGGATCGACAGATCCTCCTTGGCCATGCGCACCATTTCGTCGATCGAACGGCTGCTCTGCCCAACCTTGAAGCCGAGATCCCATAGCCAGTAGAGCATGGCTTCCACCGCCTGCTCGGTCCAGCTGTTGGTCTTGTGCGGGGTCAGGAAAGCGATGTCGACATCGCTATGCGGTGCCATTTCACCGCGCCCGTAGCCGCCCACCGCCATCACCGCAATGCGCTCCCCCGACGATGGATTGCTTACCGGATATTGATGATAGACCGCGATATCGTGGATCAGGCGGACCAGCTGGTCGACCAGAAACGACTGCGCCGCCGCCATTTCGTGCCCCGCCGAAGGCGTTTCAACAGGCGCGCGCTGATTTCCGCCCGGCCATCATCGAGCGCGGCTTGCAGCAGCGGCAAGATATGTGCCCGCGCGGCAGGCATGCGATGCTCGCTGATCAGGCTGTCGATTTTCTCGGTCAGCACCCGGCGGTTGATAATATCCCGCTGCCGGGCGATCCGTGTACCCGGGTCAGCCGGTGCGGTCGGGATATCGGCGCGAGCGTTCATCCGGTGCCGGCCAGTTCATCGCGATGTTTTTCGCCAGCACGATTTTCGCGATTTTCGCGGTGCCCAGTTTCGGCAAGGGCTCTTCATATTGCCAGATATGGACCGGCAGCTTGAAGGGCGCGAGCTGGTGCTTGAGAAATTCCATCAGCTCTTGGTCGGTCAGGCTGTGGCCGTCCTTGGTGTGATAGACCAGGGCCGGCACTTCGCCGAACCGTTCGTCGGGAACCCCGAAGATACAGGCTTCGGCCACCGCCGGATTGGCATAGACCGCCGCTTCGACTTCCTGACAGCTGATATTCTCGCCGCCGCGGATGATAATTTCCTTCTTGCGATCGACAATGAACAGATAGCCCTCGGGATCGAGATAGCCGATATCGCCGGTGCGGAAATAGCCGTCATCGGTGAACGCGTCCTTGGTTGCCTCTTCATTGTTCCAGTAGCCGGTGAAATTGGCAGCGGTCCGGATGCACACTTCGCCGCGCTCACCCTGCGGCATCTTGTTGCCGTCATCGTCGAGGATCGCGACATCGACGATTGGCGGCGTTGCCCGGCCGGTGCTGTCGGGCTTGGCGAGATAATTTTCATTCTGGTTGGAACAGCCGACACCATTGGTTTCGGTCAGGCCATAGCCGATCACCGGATAGCCATCGCCCATCTTCTCCTTGATCCGTTTGACATGTTCCACCGGACGCGGCGCGCCACCGGCGGCCATGGTCACACAGCTGCTCAGGTCATATTTGTCGAAATGGGGATGCGAATAGATTTCCATGCTCATCAGCGGCACGCCGACAAAATAGGTGACCCGCTCTTTTTCGATCAGACGCATGGCTTCTTCGGCATCCCATTTGTTGAGGAACACCAGTTTGCGACCGATTGCATAGCTGACGAGCACCAGCGGTACCGACGCGGTGACATGGAACAAGGGCACGCAGACCATCGCGGTCGGCTGCCCTTCGGGCATCTTGCCCTGTTTCTCCATGATATGAACCAGCACCAGCACGGTACCCACGAAACTCATCGCGCCCTGCACCACCGAGCGATGCTCGGCATAAGCGCCCTTCGAGCGACCGGTCGATCCGGAGGTGAACAATATGGTCGCATTGTCTTCCGGCGCCATCTGCGGCAGCGGTGTTTCTGCGCCACCCCCTTTTCCAACATGATTTTCAGGCCTTCGAGCGGCATTTTGTCATGTTCGAAAATCAGCAGCTCCGCGCCGTGATCACGCTTGGAATCCACCAGACGCTGCGCTCTCTGGTAATCGGCGAAAACATAGGAACAGCCGACATCCTCGATTCCGTCGGCCAGTTCATCGCCCTGCCACCAGCCATTCAGCTTGGTCGAGACGCCGCCTGCCATAGTGATGGCCATGTCCAGAACGACCCAGTTGGCCGAGTTGCGCGCGGCGATACCGATCCGGTCGCCCTTCTGCACGCCATAGCCCTCGACCAGTCCACCGGCGAGAACGCGCGCGGCCTTGTAGGTTTCGCCAAAGGTCAGCCGAATATCACCGTCGACCAGAAATTCCTTGTCCGCATGTTCGTTGCAGAAATAGGCGAAATAATCCGAAACATTCTGCGGCGCATTCTTGAAGATCGGCATATCGACGCCGTATTTGTTGATCGTGTCCAGTTCCAGTAACTGACTAGGCTGGGTCAGCGCTTCCAGCGTTTTGTCGATTACCAGATCCAGTTCAGAGGTCGCCATTATTCAAGTCTCCCGTTGTTCCCTCTTGGTAAAGGGGAATTTCCCTTTATATGGACAGGAAACCACGCGGGGAAAAGAGTTGATTGATATTATATTGGCCAATGCGGCACAGTTTACGCAGTTTACGGATCTTGGCCTATCTCCAAATGCTCTGGATCTTGAAAAACTGATTGGTGTCGACTTCCAGCTGAAATGGTATTCGCTGGCCTATCTCGCGGGCATATTGATCGGTTACTGGTATCTCACCAAATTGGTCGATCAGCCGGGCTCGCCCATGGCCCGTCGCCATGCCGATGACATGATCTTCTGGGCGACACTCGGCATCATCGTCGGCGGTCGGCTCGGCTATGTGTTTTTCTACGCTCCGGAAATCCTGCTCGAACCGATCCGGATATTGCAGGTCTGGAACGGCGGCATGTCGCTGCACGGCGGTACAATCGGTGTTGTGCTCGCCTTGTGGTGGACCGCGCGGCGGGAGAAGCTCGATTTTCTGCGTATGTGCGACTATATCGCCTGCGTCATCCCCTTCGGCCTGTTCTTCGGACGGCTCGCCAATTTCGTCAATGGCGAGCTTTGGGGCCGGGCAACCGATGTTCCCTGGGCAATCGTTTTCCCGATGGGCGGCGATATCGCCCGCCATCCCAGCCAACTTTATGAGGCAGGGCTGGAAGGCATTCTCTATTTCATCATTCTTTCGCTGCTCTTCTGGAAGACAGATGCCCGCTATCAGCCAGGTAAGCTGGTCGGCACCGGTTTGCTGGTTTACGGCTTCAGCCGGTTCACTGTCGAATTTTTCCGCGAGCCGGATGCCCAACTGACCTGGCTGGTCGAGCAATCGGGATTCAGCATGGGCCAATGGCTGACAGTGCCTATGATATTGCTCGGTGCGTGGCTGGTGTTCACCGCGAAGGGGCGGCGTAAGCGGGTTGAACCGGTGGCTGGAGACAAGAGCGTTGCCTGACGGCCTAAAGGCGGACTTCCCCAGCGCAGCGCATATAATCGCGGACAGGATCGACCGGGAAGGCCCGATCCCGCTCGGCGACTATATGGCCATCGCCAACGATCATTATTACGCCAGTAAAGACCCGTTCGGTGAAGAGGGGGACTTCGTTACCGCGCCAGAAATCAGCCAGATGTTCGGCGAAATTATCGGCATCTGGCTGGCCGATCTGTGGCTTCGCCAGGGGTCGCCGGATCATTGTCATTATGTCGAACTGGGTCCCGGACGCGGTACATTGGCCAAGGACGCGTTGCGCTCCATGCGCAAATTTGGCTGCAATCCATCGGTCCATTTTGTCGAGACCAGTCCGGTCCTGAAGGCCAAACAGGCGCAATTGCACCCGGACGCCATATGGCATGATGATATGTCCAGCCTGCCCGAGGACGGGCCGCTGCTGATGGTGGCGAATGAATTTTTCGACGCCCTGCCGATCGAGCAATTTATTGCGACATCGGCCGGATGGAGACGGCAAATGGTCGCGAGGGATCGCAGCAAATTTGTCGCGGTTCCGAGCGAGGAGGTTGCCGAGGAGCGGGTGGGCAGCAGCATGAGCGGCTTTCCGGAAGACACGATCCTCGAGCGCTCTCCGGTCAGCGTGGAGGTGATGGGCCATATCGCCAGCCGGATTGCGAAACAGGGCGGTACCATGCTGATCATTGATTATGGCTATGCCAAGCCGGGGACGGGCAGCACCCTTCAGGCGGTGAAGGACCATATGCCGGTCAGCCCGTTCGACAGTCCGGGAAGCTCCGATCTGACCGCGCATGTCGATTTTCATACATTGGCCAATATTGCCCGTACGCGGATGCTGAAGATTCACGGTCCCGCCGAACAGGGCCAGTGGCTGAAATCGCTGGGAATAGACCAGCGCGCCGAGGCTTTGATAGCCGCTTCTCCGAAAGAGACGGACACTGTTCTTGCCGCCCTTCAACGGCTGACCCATGTCGACGAGATGGGCCGCCTGTTTCGGGTAATGGCAGCGACCGCGATCGACTGGCCCGAACCAGAGGGATTCAGCTACGGCGAGGAATAACGGGGCTTTCTAGGCTGCTAGCCCACCCACTCGGCTACTTCCGACGCCACCCGGTTGGCGGCCCGGTTCAAGCCCTCCCCGACCGGATTGGGCTCGGCGGCATAGACCTTTTCACTGGCCTGAAACCGCTTTTTCTCGACCGGTTTGTCCACGACCATTTTCACCGCATCATAGGTGACTGTAACGGTCAGACTGGGGCCATCGAGGCCGAAATCGACCAGTTCGCCGGTAATATAGGTTTGCGCGTTACCACCCGCCTCGGTGGCGGTGAGCACCAGCCGGTTGTTGTTGGCAGCAATGGTTTCGCTGAGCAGATCCTGAAAGAGGCGCGCCGGCTTGTCGACCCACACGGCGTCTTTCAGATAGGCGATACCCGTCCCGCTGGTCTGCACCGGCACGCGGATAGTGTTGAGCTTTTGCGGAGAAGCCGGCAGCGCCACCACCAGTGAACCGGTTTGCGGTCCGCTTTGCACCGCGCCGGCCGACAATTTCTGGTCGGGGGATATGGTCAGCAGCGACGGTGGAGGCTCCGCCCCGCCAAAGCTGACACAAGCGCCCAGCGCTGAAGTTGCGGCCAGCAGACTGACGGCTTTCCAGATTTTGCTCATCATATCAGCCCTTTCATTTTCCTGGCTCATAGTCCGGCAGCGCGGGAGCCGAGAGCAAGGACCCGGCCCCGCCCTGATCCAGCCGCTCGGTTACCTTGGTCATAGATTTGGTCAGCGCCTGCATATCCTCGACCAGCTGATCGATTTCCGGCAATGTCTTCTTCGAGAACCGCTCCGCACCGGGCTGCGCATTTTCAGCACGCCTTCCAGAGCGAGAAGGCTTTTGGAGGCGGAATCCAGTGTGGTAGCGAGGTTTTTCGCTACCGGCTCGCCGTTATTGGTCAGAAAAGCATTGGTGTTGTCGGCGACCAGCCCCAGCTTCTCCGCCGTCTGCCCGGCGTTGCGGATGGCGATCCGCGATTCTTCCATCAGCGCTTCCAGACCCGGCGCCTGTTTTGCCAGACTGCCTGTGAGCTTGTCGGTATTGGCCAATATACCGGTGATCGATTTCTGGTTTTCATCCGATAGCAGCAGCGTCAGCCGGTCTGTCAGCGTCGCCAGTCGCTCCACCACCAAAGGCGCGCTGTTGAGCAATTCGCCAAGCGCGCCTGGCTTGGTCGGAATCACCGGTACCCCTTCGGGCCCAAGATCGGTGATCGGTGGCGCTCCTTTTTGGCGCCATCGAGCTGAATATTGGGCGGTGCGGTAAAGCTGACGCTCTGGATCGTGGCAGTGGTGCCTTCCAGTATCGGCGTATCTTCGCTGACGGCGATACGGACACGAACAAAATTGGGGTCCTTCTTCCACAGCTCGACCTTCAGAACCTGTCCCGAAGGCACGCCCGCAAAGGTGACTCCGGTGCCCGAAGCCAGCCCGCCGACAGACTGGGCAAAGAAGATGTCATATTGTTTTGTCGTGCCGTCGCCGAAGCGGACGATCCATACGAGAAAGGCGGCCACAAGGGCCAGCATCGCCAAAGTGACAACACCGACAAGTATATGGTTGGAGCGCGTTTCCATCTATTTCACCTCTATGACGAGCCGTGCCGTCACCTGCAACAATTCTCTGATCCGCTTCATCATTCTCATCCCAGCATCTTCTTTCCGGCGGAGGCCATCCGGCCGCGCGGTCCGTTGAAATATTCCTGGATCCACGGATGATCGAGCGCGAGCAGTTCGTCGATCGTTCCGACCGCAATGACCTGCTGGTCGGCGAGCACCGCGACCCGGTCGCAAATGGCGTGCAGCGTATCGAGATCATGAGTGATCAGAAAGACCGTCAGACCCAGCGTCTGCTGCAATTCCTTGGTCAGCTTGTCGAATGCGGCTGCGCCGATCGGATCCAGACCGGCGGTCGGCTCGTCGAGGAACAGCAGTTCCGGGTCAAGAGCCAAAGCGCGCGCTATGCCGGCCCGCTTGCGCATGCCGCCGGACAGTTCGGACGGATATTTCGGGGCGGCGTCAGGCGACAGGCCGGACAGGCAGACCTTGTATTTGGCCACCTCGCGCCGGAAATCGCGGTCCATATCCGGATAGAATTCGCGGATCGGCACCATCACATTTTCAGCTACGGTCAGCGTCGAAAATAGCGCGCCGCCCTGAAACAACACGCCCCAGCGCTTGCGGATCTCGATCGTTTCGGCGTCGGATTTCCCCAATATCGGTTCGCCAAAGACCTTGATCTCGCCCTCTTGCGGGGTCTGCAGACCGATGATCGAGCGCATCAGAACCGATTTTCCGGTGCCGGACCCGCCGACCACACCGATAATTTCGCCGCGTTGCACATCGAGATCGAGATTGTCGTGGACCACTTGCTCGCCAAAGGCATTGCGCAAGCCGTGGACACTGACAATCGGCCCTTCATAATCGGGATCATAGGTGATGGTTTGTGAATCGAGCATCAGTCCCATCCGATCCAGGTAAAGAAGACCGCGAAAAAGGCGTCGAGCACGATCACGAGAAAATTGCCTGCACCACAGCAGCGGTGGTGCGTTTGCCGACATCCTCGGCATTGCCCTTGACCTGCATCCCCTGATAGCAGCCGGTCACCGCGATAATCGCGCCGAACACCGGTGCCTTGACCAGCCCGACATAAACGTCGGTCAGCGGGACGACTTCACGAATGCGGGCGAAGAAGGTTGCCGGCGGGATGTCCAGTTCGACCCAGCTGAGCAGGCCGCCGCCGATGATCGCCACGATCGATGCGTAAAAGCCGAGCAGCGGCAGCATGACAACCGCAGCGATAAAGCGCGGCAGCACCAGCGCCTCGATCGGTGATACTCCGATCGTGCGCATCGCGTCGATTTCCTCGGTCAGCTTCATCGTGCCGATCTGGGCGGCAAAAGCGGAACCCGACCGGCCCGCAACCATGATCGCGGTCATCAGCACGCCCAGCTCGCGCAAGGTCAGTCGGCCGACGAGATTGACGGTAAATACTTCGGCGCCAAATTGCCGCAATTGCACCGCGCCCTGTTGCGCGATCACCAGACCGATAAGAAAGCTCATCAGCCCGATAATCCCGAGCGAGCGGACGCCGACCACGTCGAAACGCTGGATGACCGCATTCCATCTTATTCTGCCGGGATGTCTTACGAGACCCAGAAAGCCGATCATGATCGCGCCGAAAAAGCCGATCAGACCGGTCATCGTGGTAAAGGCGGTAGCCGTTGCCTCGCCAATTTCGCCCAGCACCCGAATGACCGGATTGGCCGGTTCCGGCCGGATCTCGGTCGGCTGATCGGCCGAAGCGACCGCGGCAATCAACCGCTGCGCATCGTCATTCGCGCCAACAATCTCGGCTTGCCAGTCACGCGCTGTGCGGTGGATCAGCCATGCGCCAACGGTATCGACATAGCCGGTGGCGGAAATATCCAGCCGCTGCGCTTCGCCTTCATATTGTCTGAGCCGTTCGGGTAGATCATCGATGCTGGCGATCGACAGGTCACCGGAAAAATGCAGGGTAACCGCACCATCTTCGGCTGTCTCTTCGACAAAATCGCTGGGTATCGACATCGCATCCATAGGTGACCGAAATTGCACCAAAGCTCAAGAGATTAAACGGCTCAAATATTTGGTGCATTTTCCAGCGGGCTGCTATGGACGGCGCGAACGGGATTATCGGGACGGCATGCAGAAAATATCGCTTTACGACATGGATCGCACGATCACCGTGCGCGGGACCTATACGCCTTTCCTGTTTTACATGGTTTTCGCCCGGTCGCCATGGCGCCTGATCTTTCTGCCGCTCCTGCCTTTCGGCTTTATCGCTTATGGGCTCAAGCTGATCAGCCGCGGACGATTGAAGACATTCAACCAGCGGATGCTGCTCGGCAGTTCGCCGGAACTTGCAGCACTGCAGCCGCTTATCGAACGGTTTGCCGACCGGGTATTGCGCTCGAATCGCCACCGGAAGGCGATCGAGCAGGTGGAGGCCGATCGCGCCAACGGACGGACACTGGTACTGGTGACCGCATCCTATGAGCTTTATGCCGAAGCCATTGCCCGCCGGCTGGGCTTCGATCATCTGATCGGCACGCAGCTGGTGGTCGACGGCGACGGGCGCGTGCTGCCTGAGATCATTGGCGAGAATTGCTACGACGATGCCAAGATCGACCGGATCGAAACATTATTCGCCCAGCAGGGCTGGCAGCGCGCCGACACCCATGTCCGCGCCTATTCCGACCATGTCAGCGACCAGGCGATGCTGGAATGGGCGGACGAGGCGATTGCGACCACCCCGACCCCCAGATTGCGCCACCTGGCCAAGCAGCGCGGCTGGAAAATCGTCGACTGGCGCTGATCCGAGAGCGACAGGGAACCCGGGAACCAAGGGCCGGCGACTTGTTCCGCAAATTCCGGCAATCTGATTTCTGTGGACAGCCTACCTGCGATGAATCAAATAGACCGGATTGCCCCGCTGTAAATTCCATGCCGGAGAAGGAAAGACATGTCATTCACGCAGCTGCTCGTACCGACCTATACACAAATGCTCAAAGCGCTCGCGGGCTGGCTGGACAAGGCGCAGTTACAGTTTCCCGATACTGGTTCGGAAGCCTTGCTAACGGCGCGCCTCGCCCCCGATATGTTCCCCCTTTCCACCCAGATTCGCTTTGCCTGCGTGCAAGCGCAGGAAGCCGTGTTCCGGCTGCAAGGAAAACCCTTCCCCGCGTCCATCGGCGAACTTGTGGATGAAGGACGCGATGCGGGAGAACAGCCCGGTTCGATGGCGGAAGCAATAGCGCGGATCGAGGAAACCATTGCATTGCTGGAGAAGCTGAGCCCCAACGCGCTGGATAAAGACCCGGACGAACCCATCGCGCACGAACTTCCAAACGGCATGGTGCTTGATCTCACCGCAGAACAATATGCCCGTGACTGGGCGCTCGGCCAGTTCTATTTCCACCTGATGACCGCTTATGCAATATTGCGCAGCGAGAAGGTCGAACTCGGCAAAGCTGATTATATTCCGCACATGTTTCCCTATATTCGGGCTGATACGATACCGAACAGCTGATGGTCCCGTTGCCATGCAATACCGGACGGTTGACAGTCCGGTCCATCCATCGCAAGCGGCGCGGCATGGCTATTATCGCAACCATCATGAACAGCAGCACCGGTCAGCCGATCCAGAAAATGACCTTTGGCCGCATGCCCAAGCCCTGGGCCTCCTTCAGCCTCGAGAGCGGTGAACTGGTCACCGCCGAGCGCATCGATGTCGGCACGCCGGCGCACGGCAAATTTGTCGCGCCGGTATCGATCTGGGTCACCCCCAAGACAGCCAAGAGCTGATCGATGAGCGTTGCTTTCCGCAGAGAAGGTGATGACGAGCATCTCGAACCCAAGTTCGAGCATCCGATTCCCGTCGGCCCCAATCTGGTCACAGCGCGGGGCCTGCAACAGATCAAGGACCGGGTTGCTGCGTTACAGGCAGAGGTTGCCGCACTGACCGACGAGACCGCGCTCAAGATCGCCAAACGCGACCTGCGCTACTGGAACACCCGGCAGTCGACGGCAGAGCTGCCGCCGGTACCGAACGGCGAAAAGGTCGAATTTGGAACCAGAGTGACCTTCCTTCTCAACGGTCGGCAGAAGACCCTTTCGATCGTCGGCGATGACGAAGCCGATCCGGCCCATGCGCTGGTATCCTTTTCCGCGCCGGTCAGCCGGGCATTGATGGGACTCCAACCCGGCGATCTCGGCGATTTTGCTGGCCGGGAGGACGCGATTGAAGTGCTGTCGATCGAGGTCGTCGCGCAGCCACAAGACTGACGGGTTGGCCGTTCCGCGCAAAAATATCGCGACAGTCGATCAAAAGAAAACTGACAGAAAAGACTGCTTTTCTTTTCCGTGACTTTTGTTGCAAAAGCGCAGATTTCTGCGCCATTTTGGCCTTTGCCCCGGCGTCTAGTGTGACCTTTCGACGGGGTGCGTAATCCGGCGCGTTTGCGGCCAGGGGGCGGAGTATTTCCCTCCATGCCATAGTGGATGTCAAAGAGCCTGTCCCTGGCCTGGCGAAGGACCGGTCGCGAGGATAAGCGATCGAGCCGGGTGTAGGAAAGGCAATTAACGGCGATGGCATGCAACATATGCCCATTATGGCGCCCACCTGGCGGCCGCCAGTCAATCCAGTATTTTCAGCTGCTCCAGCTCATCCAGACTATATCGTTGCGGAATATGTTGCGGACAGTTCCAGTCAAAGGCGGCAATCGTGATGATCACCGCGCGTTCGGACAGCGCCTGATAATCTTCGTCCTGCAATGCCCCCACCATGGCCGGTGCCTCCGCAGCATCGACGGTTGTTGCATGGCCCCAAATCTTGAGCCGACGGCGATTGGGATAGTCCATGAGTATCAGTGACACCCGGTCATCAACCGAGAGATTGCCGACGCTGACATATTGGCGGTTGCCGCGAAAATCGGCATAGGCAATCTGTGTCTCGCCCAATATTTTCAGAAAGCCGCGCGGCCCGCCGCGAAACTGGACATAGGGCCAGCCGGTTTCGGACACGGTGGCCTGGTAGAAACCGTCCCGCCCAGCGATAAACTCCGCTTCACGGGCGGTCAGCCGGTCGCCGCCCCTAACCTCCGGCTGCAGCAATCTACCATAGCTGTCGGCCGACCCTGTTTTCCTGGATCGATCGCACGGAGGGGGTGAATGCGATTTCGGCAAAGGCACGGGCCATGATATTTCTCCTTGCGGCTAAAGACGGCGTTCTTTTTCGCTGATCGGTACATCGTTGATGCTGGCGAAACGTTTCTGCATCAGCCCGTCGGGTGCGAATTCCCAGTTTTCGTTGCCATAGCTGCGCCACCATTGGTCCTCCTGGTCACGCCATTCATATTCGAAGCGGACCGCGATGCGATTGCCGGCAAAGGCCCATAATTGCTTCCGCAGCTTATAGTCGCGCTCCTTTTGCCATTTGGCGGTGAGCAGGGCCTTGATTTCATCGCGCCCGGTCAGGAAACGGTCGCGATTGCGCCACTCGCTATCCGC
Organism: Sphingopyxis sp. BSNA05; assembly: GCF_013265645.1. Taxonomy (NCBI): domain Bacteria; kingdom Pseudomonadati; phylum Pseudomonadota; class Alphaproteobacteria; order Sphingomonadales; family Sphingopyxidaceae; genus Sphingopyxis; species Sphingopyxis sp. BSNA05. Next base: position 15,620 of record NZ_PYIA01000157.1, read on the forward strand.
TGTGTAGGCGAGCGCGACGCGTTCGGGGTCGCGACTGTTCCAGGCATCTTCGGCAGCTTGTACCTTGGCGCGGGCGGTCGCTTCGGTGAAGGGCGGGACAAGAATTTCGGTCATATCATCTTCCAAATCGAGGAGAGAGAGACCTGCGGGGCGCCGGGGGTGAACGCCCCGCAGGAAACCGCGCGGGGATCAGTCCGGGGGGAGGACGTCGCGGTTTGAACAGGCAGGAAATCGGGCCGCGGAAAATAGGAACGCTTCCCTGATTGGCCGAAGGTGACGTCCCAAGTGAGGCCAGTAAGATCGATCTTCCGGAACGACATTTGGCATTTCCTTTCCTTGCGACTCACCAGGCCTTGCTTCCCAAACATGTACTGATCGGTTAATGTCCAGATATGGAACCTGTACCGATCTGTCAATGTTAATCAGGAAGATCGCGTCCGAGATTTCCGATCCCATTGGAATCAGGTCATAAAATTTCTGTTTTCTGAACGATGTTCGGAAGGTCATTGCAAATTTTCGGTCGAATCGCTATTTACCGATCAGTAATGGTAATGGAGAATTATCTGTGAGCGCTTCCAAACGCGACGAACTGGTACAAAAAGCGCTCGCCTCCTTTTACAAAGGTGGCTTCCACGCGATCGGCATGGATCGGCTGGCCAAGGAAACCGGCGTCTCCAAGACCGCGATCTACAAGCATTTCCGGACCAAGGAGGAATTGATCCTCGCCACCTTGCGCTTGCGCGACGAGCAGTTTCGCAACTGGCTCAGGCGACGGGTTGAAGCCCTGGCGACCGATGGCGAAGACCGGCTGCTGGCAATATTTGATGCGCTGGGCGAATGGTTCGAGGAGCCGGATTTTCGCAGTTGCATGTTCATCAAGGCATCATCGGAATATCAGGACAGCAGCCACCCGATCCACGCGACCGCCGCGGAACATAAACGACTCCTGTCGCTCTATTTCACCGGCATAGCCCGGGAAACCGTTGCCAGGGATCCCGAGAGCCTTGCGAGACAATTGCTGGTGATCAAGGAAGGCGCGATCGTGCTCGCCCATTTGCATGATCACAAGCAGGTCATTGCCGATGCCAAGGCGGCCGCCGCTTCCGTCATCGATGCTGCGCTCGCTCGCTAGCCGATCAGCAGCACCCGCAAATCGTTCACATTGGTGCCGGACGCACCGGTCATCAGCAGAGCATCGGCCTGTTCGAAGGCAATATAGCTATTGTCCTGTTCGAGCAGCTCGCGTGCCTTTCCTGCCCCGCCCATCTTGTCCAGAACGCCCGGCCAAAGAAAGGCGCCGGCATTGTCTTCTGATCCGTCTATGCCGTCGCTGTCGGCGGCAAATCCGCAGATATCCGCTTCCCCGTCCAGCGCCAGGCACAGGCCAGCAGATAGGCCGTGCACCGGCCACCACGACCATTGCGGTTGCGCAAGGTCACGGTCGCCTCGCCGCCCGATATCAGCGCAACTCTGCGACCGCTGGCCTTGGCGGCCAGCGACCGCGCAGCATGGTCCGTCCCGAGTTCCAGTGCGTCTCCCTCCAGCGCGTCGCCGAGCATGACCGGTTCATAGCCCATGGACCGGACGGCTTCGACCGCCGCTGCGCACATATCCGCCGGCCGGGCGCAGAGTTCGGCAGTCGCGCGTTGCATTTTCGGATCATCCGCTTTTGGGGTTTCGAGCGCGCCTGACAGAAGGTGCGCCTTGATCGTGGGCGGCAACTCGATGTCATATTTCGCGGCAATGGCCAGCGTGTCGGCGCAGGTCGAGCTGTCCGCAACCGTCGGACCCGATCCGATCATCGCGATATCGTCGCCCGGAATATCGGAAATGGCGATCATATGGGTTGCCGCCGGCCAGGCTTTCGCGGCCAGCCGCCCGCCCTTGATCGCCGAGAGATGCTTGCGGACCTTATTCATTTCGCCAATCGGCGCGCCGCTGCGCAGCAGGGCGCGCGTCACGGCCTGTTTTTCGGCCAGCGATATCCCGTCGGCCGGCGCGGGGAGCAATGCGCTTGCCCCGCCGGACATCAGCACCAGCAAGAGATCATCTGCGCCGAGCGCGTCCGCTGCCTGCAGGGCGCTTTGCGCGGCTTCGGCGCCGAGGGAATCAGGGACCGGATGCGACGCCTCGATGATCTGAAGAGTATCCGGCGCGAATCCCGGCTGGACATAGCCTTGGCGCGTCACGATCAGGCCGTTGGCATCCTCCGGAAGGCGATCCAGAACAGCAGCAGCCATTTGCGTGGCCGCCTTGCCAATGGAAAGCAGATAGGTCCGGCCCGTCACCCGGGGCCATTGGACATCGCGCATGGCGTTGGCGGGCAGCGCGGGTTGCAGCGCCTGCAAATAGAGATCCTCTAAAAAGCTTTTATTGAATCGGGATTTGTTGTTTGATGCACTGCACAATAAGGGCCCGATTGTTTCGCCGGGGTCAAGAAGATTTTCGGAGTGACAGAACAGCCATGAATGATCGCGCCACTATCGACCATCTTCTGCAACGGCTGACGGCTCATCTGGGCGCGCTTTATCCTGACCAGGATTGCGAGGCGCTGGCGGAGCGCATCGTCGATCTGTTCTGGCCCGACAAGAGCCAGATGATCCCGCGCTCGGAGATCGCCGGCAAACATTTGTGGGACGAAAGCGATGTCGCGATGATCACCTATGGTGGCACCATCCGGTCAGACGGCGAGCGGCCGCTGCGGACGCTGCACCGCTTCCTGAAAGAGCATATCGGCCAGACCATCGGCGCCGTTCATATCCTGCCCTTCTTCCCCTATAGCTGTGACGACGGTTTCGGAGTGATCGACTATCTCGCGGTCGACGAGGAGCTGGGCGACTGGTCCGATATCGAAGCCATTGCCGGCGACTATCGGCTGATGGGCGATCTGGTGATCAATCACGGATCGAGCAAATCCGCCTGGTTCCAGCAATTCCTGTCCGGCGAGGCACCGGGCAAAGATTATTATTATACCGCCGATCCCGCCGCCGATCTGGGGCAAGTGGTGCGCCCGCGCGCCCATCCGCTGCTGACGCCGTTCCGGACCGCGTCCGCGACCGCCATGTCTGGAGCACGTTCAGCAGCGACCAACTGGATTTCGACTTTACCAATCCCGAGCTGCTGATCGAATTTGTCAAGATCATCGCCGCCTATATCGACCATGGTGTGCGGATATTCCGGCTCGACGCGGTCGCCTTCCTGTGGAAGAAAATCGGCACGCCCTCGATCAATCTCGACGAAACCCACGAGATCATCCGTCTGCTCCGGACGCTGATGGACCATCATGCCGAGACGCTGGTCATCATCACCGAAACCAATATCCCCAATCACGAGAATCTGACCTATTTCGGCAACCAGAACGAAGCGCATGTCATCTATAATTTCTCGCTGCCGCCGCTGCTGGTCCATGCGCTGCTAACTGGCAACGCGCTCTATCTGAAGCGGCTGACGCGGAGCAATCCGCCAGCGCTGACCGGTTGTACCTATCTCAATTTCACCGCCAGCCATGACGGGATCGGCCTGCGTCCGACCGAAGGCGCCCTGCCGCAAGGCGAGGTCGACCAGATGTTGGCCGCGATCCAGGGCTTTGGCGGGCGGGTGTCGATGCGGCGCGGGCCGGGTGGCACCGAGAAACCCTATGAGATGAACATCTCCTTTTTCGAGGCGATGCAGGGAACGCTGGACGGGCCGGACGAATATCAGATCGAGCGGTTCATGGCGGCGATGGCGATCATGCTGGCGCTGGAGGGCATTCCCGCCATCTACATCCACAGCCTGCTGGCAACGCCAAACGGCTATGAGGATGTCAACCGGACCGGCCACAACCGGTCGATCAACCGGTCTCAGCTGGACTATGACAGCATCTCCGCAAAACTGGCCGATCCGGAAGCCGTCGAGGCGCAGGTATTCACCCGTTTTCTCTCGCTGGTCGAAACCCGCAAGCAACAGCAGGCCTTTCACCCCAATGCGGTGCAATTCACCCTGGCGCTGCCCGAAGGCCTGTTCGGCATCTGGCGGCAGAGCCGGGAGCGGAAACAGAGCATCTTCGCCATTACCAATGTGACGAAGGAAGAGAAGATGCTGTCACTGGCGGACATCAATCTGATCGCCGGTGACCAATGGTGGGACCTGATCTCGGGCCATATCATCACCGACATCGAGGGTGATTTCAGCCTGTCGCCCTATCGGACCGTCTGGTTCAGCAACGTCGCACCCGACCCGGACGAGTCTTCCCAGAGCTAGTCTTCGTTATCCAGCCGGACCGCTTCCTTGAACCGGTCGGTGAAATCCGGAATGGCGCTGTTGATCCGGTTCCAGTTGGCCATGAAGGGCGTCTCGTTCGGCGATTCCAGAAAGACTTCGCCCGCCGTCATGATATTTTGCGCAAACAGTTCGACCGTCGTTTCTTCCTCGTGCCGGTCGAGCGTCAGGCCGTTCATCACCGCGTCATTGTAAAAAGTCTCGATTCGATCCAGCGCGATCCGGAAATAGGTCGCTTTCAGCGTGCGGAAGGTGCCTGCGGAAAAGACCTGCCCGTCGGTGGCAAGCTTGCGGAACAGCGACTTGGTGATGTCGATGCTCATTTTCGACAGACCGCCTTCGGGATTGTCATGCGAGACCGACTGGTGCTTGTGATCATAATTGTCGGCTATCTCGACCTGGCAGATCGACTGGGTCGACTGGTTGCGCCAGACTTCGGACAATACCCCGACCTCCAGACCCCAATCGGACGGGATTCGGATATTCTTGACGACTTGTCGTCCCATCGCAAACTCTCCGGCAAGCGCGTAGCGGAAGCTGTTCAGATAGGTGATATAATCATTGGGCTCGCAGACTTTCTTGAGCGCCGCCAGCAACGGCCCGATCAGCAGACGCACGACACGGCCGTTGAACTTTTCCTCGGTCGTCCGCGCATAATAGCCTTTGGAGAAGACATAGGGGAAAGTCGGGTTCGCCACCGGATACATCAGGCGGGCGAGCAATTCGCGGTCATAAGTCAATATGTCGCAATCGTGCAGCCCGACCACCTGGGCGTTGGTGGCAGACAGGAAATAGCCGAAGCAAAACCATACGTTGCGGCCCTTGCCAGGTTCCGCCGGTGACAGGCCACATTCCTTCAGCTCCGCATCGAGCGCAGTCAGCCGCGGGCCGCTGTTCCAGAGGATATGATGGCGTTGCGGCAGCCGCGAAAAATATTGTTTCGCATATTCGAACTGTTCCTTGTCGGCGCGATCCAGTCCGATGATGATGTCGTCGAGATAGGGCACCTTGCACAGTTCATCGACGATATTTTCGAGCGCGGGACCTTCCAGTTCGGAAAACAGGCTGGGCAGGACCAGCGCCATGGGATTGGCCTTGCGAAACCCCATCAAATCGGCCTCCAGCGAATCGACCGAGCGACCGGACAGATTGTGGAGCGTGGAAATTGAACCGTTTTGATGAAAGTCAGCCATATATGTCCCTGTATTTGCCGAGAGACGAGCCTAATCAGCTTTCGGGAATGTTTAAACCCAATTCTGCCAGAATTTCCGTGACCGCGCTCACCCATCCCTCCGGGCCCGGCGCCGGGGCGGTGCGGACGCCGGGCTTGGCCGAGACAATTGTGACGCCCTGCGGATTGGGCATAATCACGCCAAAATCGGCCGCCTCGATCATAGCCAGATCATTGGGCCCGTCGCCGAGCGCGATCGAAAAGATGTCGCAGTCCGGCTTTCGTCCGGTGATGGCTTCGATGATCCGGGCCATCGCCTGTTCCTTGGTCGCGTGACCGGTCAGATGATAAAATCGTCCGCCGCGCTGGATCCGCAAGCCGGTTTCGGCGACGACGGCCGCAAGCGATTCCAGCTCGCTGTCGGTGCCGGACCAGAGAAAGGGTTCTGTCGCCTGACGATCCTGCGCCCGCCGCGCATCGTCGCGGGCCAGCCCGGTCGCCTCGACCACCGCATCGACAGACATGTCGGCAAAGCCGCGGAAATGGCGGCGCAACGAAGTCGGCAGCTTGGCGATCTGGTCCAGTATAGCCGGATAGGCGACACCCATGGTGATCCTGCCGGAAGAATCATCCTCGCCGGCAATAACGTTTTCGGGGCCATGAATGACGGACCCATTTTCCGTCACGCAGAGTGAGAATGGCAGGGGCAGTGTCTGCTGCAGGTGAAGCAGTTCCGCATGGGTCTTGCTTGTAACTGGAACGACTTCCGCCAGCGACTGCCGGGCCAGATCAGCGACCAGCCCATCCGCGGGTTTGGCCGAATAGCTGTGATGATCAAGCAGCGTGCCATCCAGGTCGGTGCATATCACGGGGTAGACGGGTCGTTTTGCCATGGTCGTGATATAGCATTCCGGCCTGAACCGGAAAGCGCTAATCTGGAGAAGCGTTCAGTCTGCGATCAAACCGCCGCGAGCGCCTGATCGAAATCGGCTATCAATCATCCGGATCTTCGACACCGATCGATATGCGCACCAGATTGTCGGTGATACCCAGCGCGGCGCGGCGTTCGTCCGGGACGGATATGTGGGTCATCGCAGCGGGCAGGCTGGCCAATGTTTCGGTGCCGCCGAGGCTCACCGCCAGTTTGGCAATTTTCATTGCATCGAGAAAGCGGAAGGCCTCCGCCTCGCCACCCTTGATGAACAGGGAGAAGGTCGAACCGGCGCCGCTGCAATGGCGGTCGTAAATATCCTGCTGGCTCTTGTCGTCGATGAAGCCGAGATAGCCGAGACCATCGACCTTGGGATGGTCGCGCAGGAAGGCGCAGACTTTTTCGGCATTTTCGCCGGCGCGGGTCATGCGCAGTTCCAGCGTCTCGAGGCTGCGCATCAGCATCCATGCGGTATTCGGATCGCAAATCGTGCCGATGGTGTTCCGGATCGCGCGGATCGGGTCCATATGCGCCTTGCTGCCGAGCACCCCGCCGGCGACTAGGTCGCTGTGACCGCCGACATATTTGGTCAGGCTGTAGATGACGATATCGGCGCCATGTTTCAGCGGCTGCTGCCAGAGCGGGCCGAGGAAGGTATTGTCGATGGCGATGGGCGGTGCGGCTTCATCGCCAAACACCTGTTTGCGCGCGTCAGCCACGCCCTCGATATCGACCAGAGCATTGGTCGGATTGGCAGGGCTTTCCAGATAGATGATCGCGACCTTGCCGCCATTGGCTGCGGCCTTCGCTTTCGCCTCTTCAAGCATCGTGGCGACTTCCGACGGGCTCGCGCCGGCGGGGAAGTCGAGGAAGGTCACGCCAAAGCGGCCAAGTATCTTGTTGATCAGGGTTTCGGTCGCGGCATAGAGCGGCCCGCTGTGGACGACGACATCACCCTGATTGACGTTGGCCAGCAGCACCGTGGTGATCGCCGACATGCCGCTGGAGAAAACCAGCGCATCCTCGGCTTCGTCCCAGATGCTCAGCCGGTCTTCAAGGATTTCCTGATTGGGGCCGTTGAAGCGCGAATAGACCAAGCCATCGGAACCGCCGGGGCGCTTGCCGGTAATCCCTTCGAAAAACCTTTTGCCAGCGGCGGCATTTTCAAAGGCGAAGGTCGAGGTCAGGAAGATCGGCGGCTTGAGCGAGCCTTCCGAAAGCTCCGGATCATAGCCATGGCCCATCATCAAAGTCGCCGGTTTCAGCTTGCGGCCGCCGATTTTCTCGATCGGTGCCTTCGGCATGCGGCGGGTCACCGGGACGGCTGCGTTGGGATCATCTTGCTTGGCCATGTCTGTCTCTCCACATCAAATATTTGCATGAAGTCTTGCCTGAAAACCTAACTGGTTACAACGGAAACCACCCAGATGCAGCCGATTATGATCGGGATGCCGGCAAGATCAAGCAGCAGGCCGGATTTCAGCATTTTCGGCAGCTCGATATGACCGGTCGACCAGGCAATCGCATTGGGACCGGTGCCGCTGGGCAGCATGAAGCCCCAGCTGGCCGCCATTGCAGCAGGCACAGCGAGCAGGACCGGATCGACACCGGTGGCGAGGATCAGGCTGGCGACCACCGGCATGATTCCGCTGGCGGTGGCGACATTGGAGGCAAATTCGGTGACCAGAATGACCAGCGCAACCAGCGCAATGGCGATGATCAGCACCGGTACCGTCTGCAGCGGTTCCAGCGCTCCGCCCAGCCATTCGGCCAGACCGGACTCGATGATCCCTGCGGCGAGCGCGAGACCGCCGCCGAACAGCATGATCACGCCCCATGGCGCCTTGTTCGCTTCATCCCAGTTGAGCAGCCGCCGACCGGTGCCATCGGGCAGCGAGAATAAAAGCAGTCCGCCGAAAATGGCGACGCTGCCATCGTGCAGGGCACCATCGGGGAAGAGCGTCTTGAGCTGCGGCAGGAACAGCCAGCCGAGCACGACAATCGCGACGACCGGGACGAGGCGCTTTTCCGGCACGCTCCACGGGCCCGGCGAGCCGATCGCCAATTTTGCTTTCACGCCATCGAAACTGTGCCGGCCAACCTTTTGCACTGCGATCAGAATGGCAGCGAGGACGGGGATGCCGATGAGCACGATCGGGATGCCGAATTTCAGCCAGCTGAGAAAATTGAGATTCATGCCCAATGTCTTGTTGATCAGGCCGGCGGCAATCGCATTGGTCGGACTGCCCACGAGAGTGCCGAGCCCGCCGATCGACGCGGCGAAGGCCACACCCATGACCAGGGCGCCAGCAAAGCCATCGGTCTCGCCGTCCTTGACGCCCCCCGCGACCAGCACCGCCAGCGCGATCGGGATCATGATCAGAGTGGAAGATGTGTTGGAGATCAGCATGCTAAGCAAGGCCGTGGCGATCATGAAGGCGAATAATATGCCCCAGGCGGTTTTGCCGGACAGGCCGATAATCGCCAGCGCCAGCCGCTTGTGCAGGCCGACACGCTCTATCGCCAGCGCCAGAAAGGCACCGCCGAGAATGAGGAAGAGGATCGGCGAATAATATTGACTGGCGGTTTCATTGACCGACATGACATCCATCGTCGGTAGCGCCAGGAAGGGCAGCAAGGCCGTGGCGGTCAGCGGCACCGCCTGGGTCATCCACCAGGTCGCCATCAGCAGCGTCAGCGCGGCGACATGCCAGGCGGGCGTCGACATGGCTTCGGGGGCCGGCACGAGCAGCATGGCGACAAATCCGGCGAGCCCCGCCCATAGACCGATGCGTTGTGCGTTCATGCCCTCTCCCCGTTTGCCAGCATGAGCTGGCGTAAAAATCGACAGGCCCTTCTTAGAGACCAGATCGGTTTAGGCCCCAGCCTTCGCTGGGGTGACGGCGGAAATCAATAGTATTCCGCAAGGCCGATCAGCGAAATCTGCCTGCCATAGCCCGCTTCGTCACGGTGGCAGGAGCGGCGATAGCTGAAATAGCGGTCCTCGTTGGCATAAGTGTCGAGGCCGAGTTTATCGATTGTGATGATGCCCGACGCTTGCAGTCGGGCGGCGACATAATCCTCGATATCAAACTGGAAATGGTCCGTTTTGCCCGCCGCGAAGAAGCGATCATTATCCGCGTCGGCTTCGAGAAACCGCGCGCGGAAGGCCGCCTCGACTTCATAGCTGGCCTGCGCAATGCAAGGGCCGATGGCGCAGGCGATATTGCCCCGATCCGCGCCGAGCTTTTCCATCGCTGTGAGGACATTGTCGGTAACCCCGGTCAAAGCGCCCTTCCACCCGGCATGGGCGGCGCCGATTATTTTGGCTTCGGGATCGTGAAACAGCACCGGCACGCAATCGGCGGTCAATATCCCGAGCAGCAGGTTCGGCCTGTCCGTCACCATCGCATCGGCCTGCGGACGCTGGTCCAGCGGCAGGGGTCCGGTCACAGTCATGACTTCCGCGCTGTGGATCTGGTGCACCGTCACCAGTTCGCTACCCGGCAGCACACCTTCCGTGGCGCGGCGGCGGTTTTCCATGATCGTCTCGCGATCATCATCACTGCCCAGACCGATATTCAGTCCCGCATAAATACCTTCCGAAACACCCCCTGCCCGGCCGACAAAACCGTGTTGCGCGCCTTCAAGCAGGGGAGACGTCGCGATATCAAGCAAGGCTCTTGTACACCTGTTCGGCAACATCTTTCGAGAGATCCGGTTGCCCAGCGATCTTCTCCAGCGCCAGCTGCATCAGTTCCGACCGTCCCCGTTCGTAGCGGCGCCAGCGCCCGAGAGGCGGGATAAAGCGCGCTGCGGTCTGCGGATTTTGCTTGTCCAGCGCGATCACCATATCGGCGATCAACTGGTAGCCCTTGCCCGACGGATCGTGAAAGCGGACGACGTTGCCGGTGAACGCGCCATAAAGCGCGCGCACGCGATTGGGGTTGGACAGGGTGAAGTCGGGATGCCGCGACAGGCTGTCGATCCGCTTCAGCGCATCCGGACGCTGCGACATCGCCTGCAGGCTGAACCATTTGTCCAGAACCAGCGCGTTGTCCTTGAATCTCTTGTAGAAATTATCAAAAGCTGCCGACCGTTCCTCCGATTCCAGATTGGACAAGACCGCCAGCGCGCCCTGCATCGCGGTCATATTGTCCGCGTCGCGATACTGGTCAAAGGCGATTTCTGCGGCATCTTCGGAGAAGGAGGCCGCAAGATAGCCCAGAGTAACATTGCGCAATTTACGCTTGCCGCGCGCCTCGGCATCGAGCGAGAATTCGCCGGGCCAGCAGCTCTTGTACAATTTGCGGAACTGCTTTTCGAACTGCACCGCGATCTTGCCGCGCAATTTCTCGCGTTCCTCGTGAATCGCCTGCGGATCGACCTCGACCATCTGGTCGCCGAGAAAGGCTTCGCTGGGCAGCTGGATCAGCTCGGCGAGAAAGGCAGGGTCGATCGACGTGTCCGCGAGTATTTTCGCGACCGCCAGCAGGATGATATCGCGATCAACCGGCGTGCCCGAAACCTTGGCCGTCAGATAATTGGTCATCAATTGCTGCATCGCCTCGAACCGGGCGAAGGGATCGTCGTCATGCGCCGACAGAAAGGCCAGTTCCTCGGCGGTCTGGTCGCTGTCCAATATGATCGGCGCGGAGAAACCGCGATTGATCGACAGGATCGGCCGCTCCTTGCAGCCTTCAAGCGCGAAGCTTTTCTCGGACTGGTCAAGCAGCAGCAGCTGTTCGCCCTGGTGCGCGCCGGTTTCCGGATCGAGCAGCGCCGTGCGCAGCGGAATGAGCAGTTCGGACGGCCTCGGCTTTTCGCCATTTTGCGCGATTCTCTGCGTCAGCCGGATTGTGGCCGTACCGGTTTGCGGGTCGTGCGACAGTGTCACGCTCACCCGCGGCGTGCCCGGCGTCTCATACCATTTGCGGAACTGTTTCAGGTCGATGTCGCCGCCGTCTTCCATCGCGGTGACAAAATCCTCGCAGGTCGCGGCTTCGCCGTCATGCCGGTCGAAATAGAGATCGGTGCCCTTGCGGAAATTCTCCGGTCCCATCAGCGTGTTCATCATCCGGATGATTTCCGCGCCCTTGTTGTAGATGGTCGCGGTGTAGAAATTGGAGATTTCCTGATAGCTTTCCGGACGGATCGGATGGGCCAATGGCCCCGCATCCTCGGGGAATTGCGCTGCCCGCAATATCCGGACATCCTCGATCCGCTTCAGCGCCGCCGAACCCATGTCGGCAGAGAAGCTCTGGTCGCGGTAGACGGTGAAGCCCTCTTTCAGGCTGAGCTGGAACCAGTCACGGCAGGTGACGCGGTTACCGGACCAATTGTGGAAATATTCATGTGCAACCACGCCCTCGATGCCGTCAAAATCGGCGTCGGTGGCCACTTCGGGATCGGCGAGAATATAGCGGGAGTTAAAGATATTCAGCCCTTATTCTCCATCGCCCCCATGTTGAAATCGCTGACCGCAACAATGTTGAACAGGCCAAGGTCATATTCGCGGCCATAGGTTTCTTCGTCCCAGCGCATCGAATCCTTGAGCGCCTGCATCGCATGGCCGGTGCGATCGAGATCGCCGTCGCGGACCCAGATATTGAGCTCGACCGGCTTGCCCGAACGGGTGGTGAAACTGTCGCTGTTGGCAACCAGATCACCGGCAACCAAGGCAAAGAGATAGCTCGGCTTCGGCCAGGGATCATTCCACTGCGCCCAGTGGCGACCATTTTCGCCATCGCCTTCGGCAACCTTGTCGCCATTGCACAAAAGCACGGGGAATTTTGCCTTGTCGGCTTCCATCCGCACCTGATAGCGGCTCAGCACATCGGGCCGGTCGGGAGCAAAAGTGATCCGGCGGAATCCTTCCGCCTCGCACTGCGTGCACAACATCCCGTTCGAGGCATAGAGCCCCATCAGCTGCGTATTGGTCGAGGGATCCAGTTCGACCTCGATCTCGACGCTGTGCGATGCGCCGCTCAGGGGCAGCACCAGGTCGCCCTCGACCAGTTTCCAGTCGGTAAATGCGGCACCGTCCACCTTGACCGTGGTCGGGGTGATATCATCGCCCTGCAGCACCAGCGGTTCATCTGCCCGGGCGCCTTTCGACCGGCGGACATCCAGTTTCGAACGGACCAGCGTGTGCTCCAGACCGAGCTGGAAATCCAGTTCGACTTCCGGAATGAACCAGGCAGGCGGACGATAGTCCTCGCGCCGGATCGTCGCGGGATCCTTGGGGGCTGGCGCGGCATCGGCCATTTCGTCATTGGGTGTTTTCTGAACATCAAGCATGGGCCTTGCCATAAGAGCCATTTGCACCCCGCGCAATTGCGTTTATGGCTTGGGTCAAAGGGAGTGGGTAAAGCCCGACCCGGTGGAGAAAGAGTAATTGCTGATGCCGCGCGTATTGATCTTCGGAATGGGCTACACCGCCTCCCGGCTGGCGCACCGGTTGCGGGCGCTGGGCTATGAGGTGATCGGCACCCGCCGGGAAGCGCAGGATGGTGCGCTGGCTTTTGACGATGCGCCCTCCGTGCTGGCGGCGCTGGAATCGGCAAGCCATATCCTCTCCTCGGTTCCGCCAGCGAGCGATGACAGCGAACCGGTGCTCGGCCAATATGGCGAGGCGATCAGGGCCGCGTCGCTGCAATGGTGCGGCTATCTCTCCGCGACCGGCGTCTATGGCGATGTCGACGGCGCCTGGGTGGACGAAAGCGCGCCGACCGGTTCGGGTCGCCGCAAGGCGCGCAGCAAGGCCGACCAGCGCTGGCAGGGATTGCGCGATGATGTGCATGTTCTGCGCCTGCCGGGCATATATGGTCCGGGCCGCAGTCCCCTCACCCGGGTCCGCAGCGGCAAGGCCCGACGGGTCAATATGCCCGGACAGGTGTTCAGCCGTATCCATGTCGATGATATTGTCAGCGCGGTGATCGCTTCGTTCGACGGGCCGGCTGGCGTCTATAATATTTCCGATGACATGCCAGCGCCGCAACATGAAGTGATCGCTCATGCGGCGCGCCTGCTGGGCATGGATGTCCCGCCGCTGCTGTCGCTGGAGGAGGCCAATCTGTCGCAGGCGGCGCTTGGCTTCTACGAGGAAAACCGGCGCATCGCCAATGGCAAGGCGAAACGGCTGCTGGACTGGCAACCGCAATATCCGGACTATAAGGCGGGGTTGCAGGCGCTGCTCGACTGACCGTCAGGCCGCGATACGCGGCGTCTTCGGCTTGCGCGCGCGCAACGCCACCAGCAGTCCGAGCATTGCCAGAACCGCGCCCGCAGCGGGCAGCCAAGTCCAGACATAGGCCTCGAAAATCGTCGACAATATCATTGCCACCACCGGCACCAGCACGCTGGAATAGGCAGCCTTGCCCGGTCCGATTTCGCGGATCATCGAGAAATAGAGCGGGAAGGTCACGACCGATCCGATGACACCGAGATAGACAATTCCGCCCCAATAGGCCGCGCGCGTCTCGTAGACCGGCGGGCCCACGGTGATCCAGGACAGCAGCACGTTGATCAGCGCGCCGAACAGCATCGCCCAGGCCAGCACCGTGATCATCGGATAGGATTTCAGCCGTTCGCCGGCCTGCATCACATTGGCAATCGAGGCCGACATGATCCCGCCAAAGGCCAGCGCCGCGCCGATCAGAACCTGTTCAAGGCTGGCCGGAGACGCGCGATATTCGTGCCAGAAGAGCAGCGCGATGCCGACCGCGGCGATCGCCGAGCCGCCGAGAAAAGCGCCCGATATCCTGTGGCCGAGGAAGACGCGGCCCATTATTGCGTTGGGCACCATCAGCAGCGCGAACAAGACCGCGACCAGGCCCGAGGTGATGAACAGCTCGGCATTATAGACAAAGTTGAAATTGAACGAGAACTGGAAAAGCCCGAGGATGAGTGCGAACAGATAACCGGTGCGGTCGAGCCGGAACGGCAGGCGCTTGTAAACCACCAGCACGAACATCGCGGCGGCGGCAATGATGAACCGGTAGCTGACCGACCAGCTCGGCGGCACCTGCGAAATCTGGTCCTTGATCACCAACCAGGTCGATCCCCAGATCAGCGAGACCAGCAGGAAGGGGATCAGAATGCGGGGGGTCAGAAGGCTCGGTTCACCGCCTTCACCCGCGTTCATAGAGCGTTGATCGCGTCAGCTAGCGGGCGGATATCCTCCGCGCTCTGGTTCCAGCTGGTCACCAGCCGCGCCTGTCTCGCGCCCCAGTCGTAGAAATCAAATCCGGTCGCGCGCAGTTTCGCCGCTTCGTCAGCCGACAATCTGATGAAAATCTCGTTCGCCTGGACGGGATAGATCAGCCTGTCGCCAGCGGCCTCGGCGATAATCTGCGCACCGGCATTGGCGGCGCGCGCATTAGCAAGCCACAGGTCGTCCTCCAGCATCGCGAGCAGCTGCGCCGCCAGAAACCGGCCCTTGGACTGCAGATGTCCGGCGCGCTTGCGGCGATATTGCGTGTCAGCGACCATTTCGCGATTGAAGAATATCAGCGCTTCGGCGCTCATTCCGCCATTTTTGACAAAACCGAAGCTGAGCGCATCGACGCCTGCCTTCCAGGTCAGCTCGGCGGGCGAGCAGCCGAGCGTCGCCACCGCATTGGCAAAGCGCGCGCCGTCCATATGCAGGCCGAGATTGCGGGCCTTGCAGACCTCCGCCACTCCGGCGACTTCGTCAGGACGGTAGACCATGCCATATTCACTGGCATTGGTGATGGAGACGGCGGCGGGCTGCACCTGATGGACATCGTCGCGGATCGCTGCGCAATGGGCCTCGACGCTTTCCGCCGACAGTTTTGCGCCCGCGCCGTCGAGCAGCATCAGCTTTGCCCCACCGGTAAAGAAACCGGGGCGCCGGCCTCGTCCTGCTCGATATGCGCTTCCCTGTGGCAGATCACGCCCTGATGCGGCTGGCACATTGCGGCCAGCGCCAATGAATTGGCCGCCGTTCCGGTCGCCACCCAGAGCGCCTCGACCTGCGTTTCGAACAGATCGGAAAAAGCGCCGTTGAGCTGCGCGCTAAGGGCATCGCCGTCATAGGCGGTGTCCTGCGCATTGGCGGCGGCAAGCGCTTCCAGCAGTCTGGGATGGACCGACGCGGCATTGTCAGAGAAAAATCGCATTGCCAGCGCATGGCTCAGCGCTTCTGGCGCGTCAAGATACCTGCTAGTCCGAGACCTCGACTATATTGTCGTCGCTGTCCCGATCGATATATTTATTATAGGGATCGACACCGGCAAAAACGGGTCTTTTTCCTGTCACGATCCGGATTTTCTGCGGTCCGGATGTGATCTGGTGGCGCTTCCGGTACAGAACATCCTTGCTGTTGAATGCTCCTTGGCCCGGTCTTGCAACGAACAGGCCTATCTCGATGTCGTCGGCCAGGTCGGCCTTGCTTTCCTTGCCCAGACCATCGGCATAAAATTTGGCAGCATCGATTGAAACCTCGGTTTGATAGCGCCCGTCCGCCAGTTTTGTAACGCTGGCAGAACCGGCCT
>NZ_PYIA01000158.1:0-24966 GCF_013265645.1 Sphingopyxis sp. BSNA05
ATTTCGCCGGAAATTTTGTGCGGCTCTCGCGTGAACCGGCGTTCATCGCCGCCAGCTTGCTGTCGAGATAGCGGGCCCGTTTCAGACGCTTCTGGCGAGTCAGGAACGGATTTTGCGGCGTCGGCATCGCGTCGACATTGGCGGTGAAATAGCCTGCGGTGCGGGCCATGTCCGCTTGCGCCAGATAGGGCTTGGGCGCGGCTGCGACACGGCGCTGGCCGAGCGTGACGCTGCGGTCGGGCTTGCCGTCCGAACTGTCGAATGCCGGCAGCTTCGCGACAAATTGGGCGAAGTCTGCCTTGACCGCCGCCTTGCTGTCTGGCGTGCGAGCAGCAATCCGTCCGTCATCCGCTGCCGGATCGGCTTCCGGTTCGACGGCATGGCTTTTCGCCATCGGCGCAGCCGCTGCGGTCAGAGTAGCAGGCACGGGATCGCTGTCATAGGTCGCGGCAGCGAGCTCGCCTTTGTTCTTGCGCCGGCGGCTGGCTGCATAGGCACCGGCCCCGCCGATCCCCAGCAAGGCGGCAAGAGCGGCGAGCAGGCCCCAATCGGCTCCCGCCTCACCCGACACGGCATCCGGAGATGCCGTTGTCTGGGGTACGGACTGAGTAGCGGGGCTTGCGACCGCTGTTGCAGCCGCGTCCTGGCCGCCGAATTGCGCATCTGCAGTGCCTGCAGCGATAGCGGCTTCGGGACGGGCGATCACGCCTTCCGCGAGACTATCACCGGCGGAACCAGTGGCCGGGCTTCCAGCAGAGGTCGCGGAGGATCTGGCGGATGCTGCTCTCTTGGCAGCCGCGGCCTCTGCCGCAGCGGCCTGGCGCTGCTGCTGCTCCTGCTCGATCTGTGCCAGCGCTTCAGGGGCGACGGTCTCTGCATCGAAACCGCCCTTGCGCGCCAGATCATCGGCCCGCTCGGGAGTGACGGGCGAGGCCGGCCGGGCTTTGACAACCGGCGGGCTGCTCGCCGGAGGCGCAGCAATTGTGGGGGAGATTGTGGGGGTAAGCGTGGGGCTCGTTGCCGGTTGCGACGGCGGCGCAGGCTGCGGCGACATAAGCGGTGGTGCCTGGACGGGCGGGCTCATCACCGGCGCAGTTGCTTCCTGCGCCTGCGCGGGCGCGGCGGCCATGCCGACCGAGATCGCCAATATGCTGATCATCGACAGGCTGCCAGCATTGCGTCCCGGTGAACCTTTGACCCGACCCATTTCGAAATCTCTGGTCATCCTGTTGCACTTGGTCATCTTGTTTCTCCTAATGTGGTGAACAGAAAACACGCGGCATCGAGACTCGTATCCCGCCACAGGGACAGGATGAGCCAAAAAAGCAGACGAACGGAGATCCTGAACGCGCTATTCATTCGGCATTCAGCGAATTGATGCGTCTGTTAAACTGGAGTTCATCTAATTACTGCGGTTCTAACGAGACGATTATAGAAGAAAGGATCTTCTTGGTCAGGAGAATGGGTAATAGACGTACAGCCGGCACCGGTTCTTAGACTTTAGAGCCGGGGGGGGGGACGGGCCTATATTATCAGGGAAGAACGACGGCCTTGTCACTGGAAACGTTGAAATAGGCGCCCCCGTCACCATCGGCGGTAAAATTGACAAGCACCTCGACCGTCCGATCGCACATTTCAATCGGCCAGATCTCGTCCCAGCTGCCCACGTAGCGGCTACCGAACATGTCGGGGCCCAATCCCTCCGCTTCGGATTCAATCCGGATCACGCCCAGTTTGAAACTCTTGGCACTCTCGCAACGGACCCTGTGCGGCTGAGGACGATATCGGCGGCACCCCAGGCTGACGACAGCGTATCACTGATCAGCGAATCTGATGCATAAGATATGCCGCGATTGACGCGGATCGTTTTCAGGCTGTCGTCTGTGTCCTGCATTACCATGAAGCGTACCGGAGCGGCATCACATCCCGGCAACCGGACGATCAAAGTCCAGGCGTTGCGCATTTGCTTGCGGATCAGCGCATTGAACACATATCGATCCGCTGTCGCCGGATGAATCCTGTCGACAAAATCGCGGAACTGGCGCAGGCTTTGTTCGCCCCATAGACCTCTTGCGCAGTGATCCGGATCTGCTCGTGCAACTTTTCGGCGCCCGGTGCCGGAGCGGCATCGTTCCATTCGTTGAGTTTTTGAAGGACCAGAGGATGTTGCGCCCGCCCCGCGCCAAGGGGGTAAAGACACAGACAGAGAAACAGTAGAAATTTTTCATCTTTGCCATTTTCCTAAGTTGCTTGCGGATTGCACCGGGCGCACGGAGACAGATGCATCTATCGTTGAACCCTGCCCCTATTCCCACCAGTAAGCCGCGCGCTTCCGGGACCCTGTCACCACCTCGTTCATGGTCAGCGGATCGTACAGGCGCCCGTTGAGCATCACGCGGCTGATCTTGTCGCTGTTACGGATGTCTGCGATCGGATCGGCGTCCAGCACCAACAGATCGGCAAGCTTGCCCGCTTCCAGCGAACCGATCTCAGCGGCCATGCCGAGAGACCGGGCAGACATGATCGTACCGGCCGCCAGTGCCTCCACCGGCGTCATTCCTCCACGGACGAAGGACCAGAGCTCCCAGTGGCTGGCGATACCGGCCTGCTGGCCATGCGCGCCGATCGCAACCTTTACACCGGCATCGGCCAGCTTCTTGGCTTCCCGGGCGTTGTCATCATCAACAAAATTATTGTCCGGCGCCTTGGTCCGGCGAACGGTCTCGGCGGCCAGGATTTTGGGCGGCGTGTGAACCAGCAGGGGATTTTCCCAGACATTGGTGGCCTGACGCCAATAGGGATCGCCGGCCAGCCCGCCATAGCTGACCACCAGGGTCGGTGTATAATTGGTGTCGGACTGCGCAAACATCTGCACGACATCGTCATAGAAGATATCGAGCGGAATATTATGCTCCAGCGTCGAGTTGCCATCGGCGACCAGCGCCATGTCCATACCGAACAGAGAACCGCCTTCGGCGACCACCAGCATATTTTCCTGACGCGCGGCCTCGACCACCTGCTGCCGTTGTTCGCGGCGGGGCTGGTTGTAATTCTTGACGCTATGACCGCCCTGCGCCTTGAGGCGGCGGACATGGGCGAGCGCGTCGTCGAGATTGTTGATCTCGGCATAGACGTCGGCGGCTTTCGCGCCGTAGACGATCTCGCCCGTTGAAAAGATGCGGGGACCTAGGATCATCCCGGCACGCTGCATTTCGCTGGCGACAAATATCTCGCTGGCGCGGCTCGACGGATCATGGATCGTGGTCGTGCCGAGCGCGAGATTTTGCAGCAGCGACCAGTTCTGCTGCGGCACCAGTTCGTCCGTCCCCTGCGGGCCGTGCGCGTGCGCGTCGACCAGGCCGGGTATGATGGTCTTGCCGGTAACGTCGACGGTGGCGGCACCAGCGGGGATGCTGACCTCGCTGCGGGAACCGACTGCGGCGATGCGATTGCCCTGAATGACAATCACACCATCATCGATGATCCCGCCGTCGTCATCGGCCATGGTGACAATTCGCCCGCCGGTAAGCACAACCGTTCCGGAGGGCTTGTCCGCTGCAATCGTCCGTTCGAGCGAAACGCCGCTGGTCGGCGGCTGATATTTGGGTGCATCCTTCGCAGCTGGCGCGTGGGAAAACAGCGCGCTTGTCTGGGCCGAATAGACCGTGGGCCCGATACTCCAGTGGAGCGTCTGCCCATTGCCGGACCAGTTGATATAGTCGGCACCATTGGCGCTGACCCGCGTGACCGGCAGCGATGTACTGCTCGGGCTGACCTCGACCGCCTGGGTGCCGGGCATCAGCGGCATGACATAGGCTTCATAGCTTTGCCGGAAAGCAACGTTCAGGCCGTCGGGCGAGACGATATAGTCGTTGGTCAGAGCGCCTTTGGCGTGGGTGCGTTTTGCCTCGCCGCTGAGATCGGTGCTGATCAGGACGCGCTGGTCATCTTCGTTCTGAAGCATGAAAATCCGGTCGCTGCTCGCGCCATATTGCGGCCCGGCTGCACCCTTGACAACGCGCAGGGGGGAACCACCGCCAGCCGGCACGCGATAGACACCATCCTCGACCGACCATTCGGGCGAGGTCATATAGCCGCCTTCCTTCATCTCGAAGACGATGGTCTTTCCGTCGGGAGAAAAATGCGGCCGGGCGTAATGGCCGGGCCGGTTGGTGACGGTGCGCGGCGAACCGCCGCCTGCCGAAACCGTCTTGATCTGGCCCAGTCCGGCGTCGGTCCAGCCGACAAAGACGATCGAACGGCCATCGCGCGACCAAGAAGGAAAAAGCTCGCGTTCCGAACCGCTGGTCAGCCGTCTGGCCGCCCCGCCGCTCATCGGTTTGGAGTAGAGCTTGCCGAGGCTTTCGAAAACAACGGTCCGGCCGTCCGGCGACACCGCGGCAAAGCGCGGCATTTTGGTCGTGAAACTGTCAGGCGCGACCGGAATCGTCGGATGCGGGGCATCGGCGACGCCCCGGCTGTCGCTGACCTGAAACGGGATCACCGAGGAGGCACTGCCGTCAGCGGCCACCCGCCGGATCTTGCCGCCGGCCCAGAAGACGATCTCGCGGCTGTCAGGAGTCCAGTCCATATTCGGATAGACGCCGGTGACAGCCCAGGTTTCCTGCACATCCTGATCGAGATCGTCATAGATCTTGCGCTCGATCCCGGATTCCAGATCCTTCACATAAAGCTTTGAACGCGTCATCTCGCGGCGGACGTAGGCGATCTTCTTGCCGTCGGGGGACGGATTTGGACGCACTGATCCGCCAAGGCCCAAAACTGCCGTGCTAACCTCTCCGGTTTCCAGATCATATTTTTCGATATTGAACAGGTCGCTGTTGCTGTCCTGGGCGTAGATGAAGGTACCGCCGGGGGTGATGTTGCGGGTATAATAGACAGATTTGCCATCGGGCGCGTAAATCGGTTCGCCCAGTTCCTTCTGATGCTTTTCGCTCGGCTTCTCGACCAGCTGCACCCCGCCGCCGCCGGACACATGATAGATCCAGATTTCGCCGGTGCCGAGCGAGCGCTGGGTCGTAAAATGCTTTTTCGCCACCACATAGCGCCCGTCGGGGCTCCAGCTGGGCTGGTTGAGCAGGCGGAATTCTTCCTTGGTCACCTGCCGCTTGTCGCTGCCGTCGCGGTTCATGATCCAGATATTGTCGCCGCCGCCACGGTCGGAGGTAAAGGCAATGCGCTCGCCGTCGGGCGAGAAGCGCGGCTGCACTTCCCAGGCGAGACCTTCAGCGATCCGGGTCGGCGTTCCACCCGCAATCGACATGGTGTAAATATCGCCGAGCAAGGCGAAGGCAATGCTCTGGCCGTCGGGACTGACATCGACATCGATCCAGCTGCCCTCGTCGACGTTGATCGGCACCTGTTTGATCGTCGCGCCGGCGGGTGCGTTGACATCCCATTTGGCCTCATCGGGCTTGTCCTGCGCCAGTGCAGTTCCTGAAAGGAATAATGTCGCAAGAACCGAAACCAGACGATATTTCATGTTAATCCCCGGAGAAGAATGTCATCGATCTGTTCACCCTATTCCAGTTTGCGGCCGGAAGGAACAAGGAACAGCTGCGGACGGCTAGGTCCTGAAACCAAAATGCCGATGATAGTTTTCCACCACCTGCGCCACGGTCGACAAGGCTAGTGTCGCCGGATCCCGCGTCGAGGGGATCAAGCCGATCGGCGCAACCATCCGGTCGCTTTCTTCTGCCGACACCCCGAGCTCAGCCAGATATTGCAGGCGCAGTGCATGGGTTTTGCGGCTTCCCATCGCGCCGACGTAGAAGGCGGGCGAGGACAAGGCCTGCTTCATCAGTGCCGCTTCCCAATCGTGATCGTGAAAGTAGAAAATGCAGGCGGTCCAGGGATCGGGATCGAGCAGCGCTGTCGCCTGTGGCGTTTTCAGCAGTTCCGCGCAAATCCCCAATGCGGCAGTCCGGTCAACAATATCGGCATCCGGCGACAGGACCGAACAATCGATACCATAGCTGACCGACTGCCTGACCAGGCTTTCGACCGATGGACCGTGGCCCAATATATTGAGTCTCGCTGCCGGAATATGATGCACGAGAATGCGCGAACCTTGTCGCTCCACCGACATGCGGTGATCTGCCCCCGCTTCGCAGCGGATGCGAGCATCCTGGTCATCGAGGATGAGCGTCAGCGGCTCCCGCCGTTCAATACGGCCAAAATATCGGCGACAATGCCCCGGTCTGCCACCGGCGTGAAAAGCAGGTCGATGCCGCCACCGCAAGGCAGCCGGATATCAAGATAGGGGGAATCGGCACCGAATCTGATCTCGCGCGGTTTGCCGGCATTGATCACGTCCAGCGCTTCGGCCACCACCGCGGCCTCTACACATCCGCCGGAGAAGGAACCGGTCGACGAGCCATCCTCTGCCACCGCCATATGTGCGCCCGGGTTGCGCGTCGATGCACCGGTGACAGCGGTCAGCGTGATCAGGACGATTTTCTGCTTCGCGGCCGCTTTTGCCTGCAGGAATTTGAAGATGGGGAAAATATTGTTCAAACGTGACTGTCCCGACGCTTACCGAAGAAGATTGACGCGAAGATCCATGCCGCAAAGCGACTTGTGGGGCAATCTCCATGCAGCCGATCGGGAAAATCCGTCTTCACGCTCCGGCTTTTGACAGGGGCCAGAACCCTGAAATCATGGCATGTTTTGTCCTGATTGACCCGTCATCCGTAGCGGCAATCGGTGGCTGCGCAATGTTTCTTTGCCCTTGTCCATAAATCTTATCTTCAAAATGCGTAAAAATCCATCTAGGAGCATCTTAATTACAAAAAATCCTATCGAAATATGAGGACGGAATATGAGTTTCCCGCCACGGCAAGGCCTGTACGATTCAAAGAACGAACATGACGCATGCGGCGTCGGTTTTGTCGCGAATATCAATGGCGAGAAATCGCATCTCACGGTCAAACGTGGCCTGGAAATTCTGGTCAATATTGATCACCGCGGCGCTGTGGGCGCGACCCGCTGCTGGGCGACGGTGCCGGCATATTATTGCAGATTCCCGATGCTCTTCTGCGGGATTGGGCGGATTCACAGCAACTGACGCTGCCCGCCATCGGCGACTATGCCGTGGCCATGTGCTTCCTGCCGTCGGACCCGGCAGAAGCGAATTATGCGACTGCACATTTCGAGCGTT
Organism: Sphingopyxis sp. BSNA05; assembly: GCF_013265645.1. NCBI lineage: Bacteria > Pseudomonadati > Pseudomonadota > Alphaproteobacteria > Sphingomonadales > Sphingopyxidaceae > Sphingopyxis > Sphingopyxis sp. BSNA05. Next base: position 7,181 of record NZ_PYIA01000158.1, read on the forward strand.
TCATCGCCAAGGAAGGGCAGGATTTCATCGGCTGGCGCGACGTGCCGATCGACACCACAGGCATAGGCAAAGCCGTGCTCGAACAGATGCCCCTGATTCGCCAGGCGATCGTCGGCAAAGGCGAAACGCTGGCCGATCAGGATGCCTTCGAACGCAAAATCCTCGCGATCCGCAAACAGGTGCACAATCCGCTCGATGGTATCGCGGAAAAAATAACATGCCCGGCCTGTCCGAATTTTACATGCCGTCCTTTTCGACGAGAACCATCGTCTACAAGGGCCTGCTGCTCGCCGATCAGGTCGGATCTTTCTACAAGGACCTCGATAACCCGCTCACCACCTCCGCCGTGGCGATGGTTCACCAGCGCTTTTCGACCAATACATTCCCGTCGTGGAAACTGGCACACCCGTATCGCTTCATCGCGCATAATGGCGAGATCAATACGGTCCGCGGCAATGTCAACTGGATGAATGCCCGCCGCCGCACGATGGAGTCTGATCTTCTGGGGGCTGATCTCGACAAGATGTGGCCGCTGATCCCGCACGGCCAGTCCGATACGGCTTGCCTCGACAACGCCTTGGAGCTGCTGGTCGCGGGCGGCTATTCGCTGCCCCATGCAGTGATGATGCTGATCCCCGAAGCCTGGGCCGGCGACCCGACGATGGATGCCGATCGCAGGGCATTTTACGAATATCACGCCGCCCTGATGGAGCCATGGGATGGCCCGGCAGCCGTTGCCTTTACCGACGGGCGCCAGGTTGGTGCCACGCTGGACCGCAACGGCCTGCGCCCTGCCCGCTTCTGTGTCACCGATGACGGTCATGTGATCATGGCGTCGGAATCCGGCGTCCTTCCCGTCAAGGAAGACAATATCGTCCGCAAGTGGCGCTTGCAGCCGGGCAAGATGCTGCTCATCGACATGGAGCAGGGCCGGATCATTGAAGATGAAGAGATCAAGGCCGATCTCGCCAAGGCCAAACCTTATGCAAAATGGCTGGAATCCACGCAATATAATCTGAAAGACCTCGATCTCGACGATCTTGACGATGTCGATGCGCCAAAAGCGAACGGGCTGGACAGCCCCGCCGCTCTGCTTGATCGCCAGCAGGCATTCGGCTTCACCCAAGAAGATATTACCAAATTCCTCGAGCCGATGGCGAGCGACGGTATCGACCCGATCGGCTCGATGGGCACTGACACGCCGATCGCCGTCCTGTCCGGAAAACCGCGGCTACTATACGATTATTTCAAACAGAATTTCGCCCAGGTGACCAACCCGCCGATCGATCCGATCCGCGAGGAACTGGTGATGTCTCTGGTCTCGATGATCGGGCCGCGTCCGAATCTGCTGGGTCACGACGCCGGCACACACAAAAGGCTAGAGGTCGACCAGCCGGTGCTGACCAACGCGGATTTGCTGAAAATCCGTTCTGTGGAAGAGGCGCTGGACGGGGCGTTCCGGACCGAGACCATCGATATTACATGGGAAGCCGCAAGCGGTGCCGCCGGCCTGGAAATGGCGCTGAAGGAAATGTGCTGGGCGGCGACCGAAGCCGTGCTCGCCGATCGCAATATTCTGATCCTCTCCGACCGCGCCAAGGGCCCGGACCGGATCGCGATGCCGGCCCTGCTGGCGACCGCAGCCGTGCATCATCATCTGGTCCGTCAGGGCCTGCGGATGCAGACCGGCCTGGTGGTCGAAACGGGTGAAGCCCGTGAAGTGCACCATTTCTGCGTGCTCGCGGGCTATGGCGCGGAAGCGGTCAATCCCTATCTGGCCTTCGAAACGCTCGAGGAAATCCGCATACGCCGCGAATTGCCGCTGACCCAGCAGCAGGTCGAGCAAAATTATATCAAGGCGATCGGCAAGGGTATTTTGAAGGTCATGTCGAAAATGGGCATTTCGACCTATCAAAGCTATTGCGGCGCGCAGATTTTTGATGCGGTCGGGCTATCCAGCGAATTTATTGAAAAATATTTCACCGGCACGGCGACGATGATCGAAGGCGTTGGGCTGGCGGAAATCGCCGAAGAAACCGTGTCCCGCCACAGCGAAGCCTATGGCGACAATCCGATCTACCGGAACATGCTCGATGTCGGCGGCATCTACGGCTACCGGATCCGCGGCGAGGATCACGCCTGGACGCCTGCCAATGTCGCCAATCTGCAGCATGCCGTGCGTGGCAACGACCCGAAAAATTACGCGGAATTCGCGCGATCGGTCAACGAACAGAGCGAGCATCTGCTGACCATCCGCGGATTGATGGAATTGACCAAGGCGGATGAACCGCTCGATATCAGCGAAGTAGAGCCTGCGACCGAGATTGTGAAACGCTTTGCCACGGGGGCGATGAGCTTCGGTTCGATCAGCCGCGAGGCGCATACGACGCTTGCCATCGCGATGAACCGGATTGGCGGCAAGTCCAATACCGGCGAAGGCGGCGAAGAGCCGGATCGCTTCCTGCCCATGGCCAACGGCGACAGCATGCGCTCGGCGATCAAGCAGGTGGCCAGTGGCCGTTTTGGTGTGACCGCCGAATATCTGGTCAATGCCGACGATATCCAGATCAAGATGGCCCAGGGCGCCAAGCCCGGGGAAGGCGGTCAGCTGCCGGGCAGCAAGGTAGACAAGAATATCGGCAAGGTCCGTCACTCGACGCCGGGCGTCGGACTGATCTCGCCGCCACCGCATCATGACATCTATTCGATTGAGGATCTGGCGCAGCTGATCCACGATCTGAAAAATGTGAACACCGGTGCGCGTGTTTCGGTGAAGCTGGTGTCCGAAGTGGGTGTCGGTACGGTTGCCGCTGGCGTGTCCAAGGCGCGTGCCGATCATCTGACCATTTCCGGCTATGACGGTGGTACCGGCGCTTCGCCATTGACGTCGCTGACCCATGCCGGTTCGCCTTGGGAAATCGGTCTGGCAGAAACGCAGCAGACTTTGCTGCTCAACGGACTGCGCTCGCGAATCTCGGTACAGGTCGACGGCGGCCTGCGGACCGGTCGCGATGTGGCGATCGGCGCCTTACTGGGTGCCGACGAATTCGGCTTTGCCACCGCGCCGCTGATTGCCGCAGGTTGCATCATGATGCGCAAATGCCATCTGAACACCTGCCCCGTTGGCGTGGCGACGCAAAATCCGGAATTGCGCAAGAAGTTCACCGGGCAGCCGGAATATGTGATCAACTATTTCTTCTTCGTCGCCGAAGAACTGCGCCAGATCATGGCCGAAATGGGCTTCCGCACGATCGAGGAAATGGTTGGCCGTGTCGACCGTATCAATATGAACAAGACTCTCCGTCACTGGAAAGCGGAAGGCGTCGACCTGTCGCGCCTGCTCCACGAAGTCGCGCTGCCCGAAGGCGAGACATTGCATCAGACGATGACGCAAGACCATGGTCTGGACATGGCGCTGGACAAGGATCTTATCGCTGCTGCTGCACCGGCTCTCGACAACGGCCAGACCGTAAAGATCGAGCGCAAGGTCAAAAATGTCAACCGCACCGTCGGCGCGATGCTGTCGGGCGAGGTCGCGAAAAATATGGCCATGCCGGCCTGCCGAACAACACGATCCAGCTGCAATTTGAAGGTGTTGCTGGCCAGAGTTTCGGCGCTTTTCTTGCGCATGGCGTCACTGCCGAGCTGGTTGGCGATGCCAATGACTATGTCGGCAAGGGACTTTCCGGCGGCCGGGTGGTTGTCAAACAGCCCACCCATGTTGACCGCAACCCGACCGAGAATATCATCGTCGGCAATACCGTGCTCTACGGCGCGGTTGCTGGTGAAGCCTATTTCAACGGCGTCGCCGGCGAACGTTTTGCGGTCCGCAACAGCGGCGCGGTCACCGTCGTTGAAGGCACCGGTGATCATGGCTGTGAATATATGACCGGCGGCGTCGTCGCCGTACTCGGCAAAACCGGGCGCAATTTTGCGGCCGGCATGTCCGGCGGGGTCGCTTATGTCTATGACGAGGACGGCCTGTTCCGCCAGCGCTGCAACATGGCGATGGTCGATATCGAAACCATCGATGCAGGCGCGGAAGACGGAGAGGGCACGGCCCTGCCGCAGCAGCTTCCGGTCGATGTGAATGATTATGGCATGGGCGACATGCTCTATCATGACGCGGCCCGCCTGCGGATATTGCTGGAGCGCCACAAACTTTACACCGGCAGCAAAAGAGCGAGCGAAATTCTCGACAATTGGGATGAAGCCCTTGGCCGTTTCGTGAAGGTCATGCCGCGCGATTATGCGTCGGCGCTGAAACAACTTGAAGCCGAGCGTCTCGAGACGATCGTCGCTGCAGAATGAACGAAAATATTGGAGTAGACCGTGGGTAAAGTAACAGGCTTTCTCGAGATTGACCGCAAGGACGCGACTTATGCCGATCCTAAGGAGCGGCTGACGCATTATAAGGAATTCACGATTCCACTGCCGGAACCGGAGATCAAGAACCAGGCGGCCCGCTGCATGGATTGCGGTATCCCCTATTGCCACAACGGCTGCCCGGTGAACAATATCATCCCCGACTGGAACAATCTGGTCTATGAGGGGGACTGGAAGACCGCGCTCGAGACGCTGCAGTCGACCAATAATTTCCCCGAGTTTACCGGACGGATCTGCCCGGCGCCTTGCGAAGCGGCCTGTACGCTGAACATCGACGATGTCCCGGTGAATATCAAATCCATCGAATGCGCGATTGTCGATCGCGGCTGGGAAGAAGGCTGGATCACACCCCAGATAGCGGAAAAGAAAACCGGCAAGTCGGTCGCCGTTGTCGGCTCCGGCCCTGCCGGCATGGCTTGTGCCCAGCAGCTGGCGCGCGCCGGCCATAATGTGACCCTGTTCGAGAAGAACGACCGGATGGGCGGCCTGCTGCGTTACGGTATTCCCGATTTCAAGATGGAAAAGCATCTGATCAACCGCCGGCTGGTGCAGATGGAAGCCGAAGGCGTCGAATTCCGGACCAGCACCGAGGTTGGCGTGAGCGTTTCGGTCGAATCGCTGCAGGAAAATTATGATGCGGTTGTCATGTCCGGTGGCGCCGAGAAACCGCGTATGCTGGATATTCCGGGCTATGAAATGTCCGCGTCCGCCTCGCGATGGAATTTCTGACCCAGCAGAACAAGCGCAACGCCGGTGACGAGGAAATGCGCGCCGCACCGCGCGGCACGATCACCGCGACCGGCAAGCATGTCATCGTCATTGGTGGCGGCGACACCGGTTCCGACTGCGTTGGAACCTCCAATCGCCAGGGCGCTGCTTCGGTCACCCAGATCGAAATCATGCCCAAGCCGCCAGAGAAGGAAGACAAGACCTTCTCATGGCCCGACTGGCCGCTCAAGCTGCGCACATCGTCGAGCCATCTCGAAGGCTGCGAACGCGACTGGGCTATTCTCGCGAAACGGGTTGTCGGTACGAACGGCAATGTCGAAGGGCTCGAGTGCATTCGCCTGGAATGGGTCGACGGCCAGATGCAGGAAATCGCCGGCAGCGAATTCACCCTGAAAGCCGACCTGATCCTGCTTGCCATGGGCTTTGTAGGTCCGCGCCAGATGGGCCTGGTCGACCAGTCGGAGGTCGAACTCGACCCCCGCGGCAATGTCGCGGCCAATGTCCAGGACTATGCCACCAGCAAGCCGGGCGTCTTTGCCTGCGGCGACATGCGACGGGGTCAAAGCCTGGTCGTATGGGCGATCCGCGAAGGGCGGCAATGCGCTCGCGCCGTCGATTTGCAGCTCATGGGGAAAAGTTTGCTGCCTCGCTGATAGCGAAGCTGCGTCAACAGCGGATGCGTGGCGACTGGTAGGTCAAAGCTCATCTGCTCAGCCTCAAGTCTGAACTATTGTCCGGTCAATCGCGCTGCGGGACAATGAGCCGACGCCTTTGGCTGCACCAAATTGGTCAGCACTCAGGAATCAGGCAAATTTGCAGATTCAGCCAGACGCTGGCGAGAAGTCAAACACGGAGCAAAGTGCTCAACTCTCGCCCGGCGCTGCGGCAACAATTCGACTTGCGCGCCAATATAGCGCGCAAGCTGACTTATGGGCTGACCGGTGGATCTTCTTCTTCCACTTCAACTGGATCGTCCGAACCGGTCGAGGTAGCGGCCACCAAACCGCCGGCAGCGAGCGCGCCCAATATTCCGGCAACAGCGCCAGAGCCAATCCCAGCTCCTGTTCCAGCTGCCGCTCCAGCGGCGCCGGCACCGGAACCAGAACCGGCTGTCGAAGTACTGGTCGCGGTGTTGCCGCTATTGGCATTCTGGCTCGGTGACTGCTGGCTGGATGATTGCTGGCTCGCTGGCGCACTGGCGCTAGGCGTGGTTCTCAACATATTGTCGAAACCGCCATATGCCCCGTTTGACAACTGGAAGGGTGCGGAAGGCGCTGCCCCCAGGAACGGAACAAAAACAGCCATGCCAGGTTGCGTAATTGTCACCGTTTTTCCGGCGGCTGTTACGTCAATGATGCCGCTTTCTTCTCCGAGCTGAGCTTTGGGTCCCGGACCACGGAGCACAATGAGCGACGCGGTCTGCGGATCAACCTTGCCACCCATTACAAGGCCAGGCTGCAACTTGCCGATGGTGACGGCATCTTCCCCTACAGCCAATTCCACCATCGTTCCGCGGATCCCGATCGACGCTGCGGGGGTGTTGATGCTGTTGCGCCCGCCGCGTGCCGACTTGCCGGACAAGAAGCGCAATGTGCCTTTCACCAGCGTCGTACCAACGGAGCTCGATTTGGCCTTGGGGTCGTAGACAAAGCGATTGACGGTTAAGCGCGCATTGGGACCGACGGTGAGCGAAGATCGGTCCAACAAAGTGATCTGGAGCGTGCTGGCGGCTGCTGTGGTCACGACATTCCGCATCTTGACAGGCTGCCTGATACGCGCCTTTTGCGCCGCACCGGTTGCCGTCTGCTGAAGCTCCACATTGTTGCGAACGGCAGAGTTCATTCCCACGGTCTGGGCCGTCAATGGTGAAGTAATCATCGTGCCACTCACAAGAATGGCGATATTCCTATTGCGAAAATTTCTCATTGGGACTCTTCCTTCACCGGTTTTCAAGGCAGGCATATCGGATGCCGTGATCTGGCATTCGGCCTGAACGCGATTGGCGGTCGGTTGATCGAGCCCGTTCTCCGCAATTTTGGCCACTTCAAAACGGCCAGCCTGTAGATCATCCAGACGGCAAAGGATGATTGCATATTCAACCCGAACCACCAGAGATTCCGGATCGGTTATCAGATAGCGTTCGAGTGTCGTTGCCGCACCGGAGAGATCTTTGCTTTCAATCTGTTTTGCCGCCAGTTGCAGTGCCGTCCCTTCGGTGGACGATTCCACGATTTCGGCATCGAGCAGCAATAGTTCGGCCTGAACCTCCGGAGCATCCTGTGGATCAGCGGCCCCCTCGACTGTCTGCGCAGCGAGCTGGCCAGAGATCAGCAGCAAGCCCGGAAGCAATGCTGCACGGCAAAAGCGCCAAGCCCCAACGCTTTTGTGCAAAGTGTTTTTCGAATATTCATAATGGTTTGCCCTTTTTCAGTCTGCCTAGTTATCCGGCGTCGCCTGGCTACTTATTTGTAGCTTCAAAGACGCCATCCCAATCTGCGCCCGGATCTTCTGATTGAAACGCTGCAATGCGTTCCGCATAAGTTTGATATGTTTTGGTCAATCGATATTTTTCGGTCATCGCGCTATTTTCGTTGTGCAGACTCAGCGCAGCGCTCCACTGTCTGGCCCGATAGGCTTCCAGCATCGCGGTATGGGTTTTGCAAATTTCTGAAAATCGGAATCTTCCGCCAACTCTTCATCGCCCAAGAGCACGTAAAGCGTTTCGGCCATTTGCCTTCCGACGACACGCACCCGATCCAGTTCCAGCGTCGCGAAGCCGGGTAGCTCACTGTTCAGACTACTGCCTATGGCAATCTCGACTCCGAAAAATTTTGTCATGCCCTCGATGCGGGATGCCAGATTCACCGTGTCACCGATGAGAGAATAGGACAGCCTTTGTTCGGACCCCATATTACCGACGCAACAGGGGCCGGAATTTATGCCGATACCGATGCTGACCTGCCCGGGCCATGGTTCGTCAGTCTGTTGCGGCATTTCGACATTGAGTTCTGCCAAACGCTTCGACATGGCCAGCGCGCTCCGCGCCGCATTTGCATATTGGTCGGGGTCGTCGAGCGGCGCGTTCCAGAATGCCAGGATGGCGTCGCCGATATATTTGTCGATCGTTGCTTTGCGATCGATCAATATATTGGTCATCGGCGTCAGGAACGCGATAAGGAAACGGATTATCTCGTTCGGCAGAAGCTTTTCCGACAATGAGGTAAAGCTTCTGATATCGCAAAATAACACCGTCATTTCCCGCTCTTCGCCTCCCAGTTCCAACTGCCCCGGATCATCGGCGATCCGGCTCACCAGTTCGGGAGCAAGATAGCGGTCAAAGGCACCATGGATATGGGCGCGTTGCCGTTCTTCGCGGTAAAATACGGCAATGGTCACCAGCAGATAGGCAACGATCAGGGCAATGGCGGGCCAGGTCGGATTGAGCAGATACTGATATTCGCTGAAGCCAAACCAGCTGCCGCCGAACATGGCCGCCAATATCGTTCCGCCCAACATCGCTCCCCAGGCAGCACCGAGCGAAGGCAGCGCAAGGATCAGACCGATCCCCAGAACCAAGATCAGCGCGCGTTCCAGCCCGACAGCCCAGTCGGGCCGATAGAGGAATTTCTTCAGGATCATCTGTTCCGTCGCCTGGGCATGGATCATCACCCCCAATTCCCGGTCATTCAATGGCGTCGAACGCAAATCGCGCAAGCCGATGGCGCTGGTGCCGACAAACACGATCTGCCCTTCAAACAGCTCCTGCAACTCCTCGTCGCTCGACTCCCCGGGCAGCAGCTTCCACGCCGGGATGATACGCTCGGGTGCGGGCTCGGTATAGTGCATCCAGATCTCGCCGGCTTCATTGGTCGGGACTTCGATATCAGCGATGCGGATACTGACGACATCGCCCGGTTCACCGCCCTCCCGGCTGCCATCCGTGGTGTTGACGATGACAGAGTCCGACCCCAGCGCAACCCGCATCGCATCTAGCGACAGCGAGGGCAAAACGCGGTCATTCTGGATTGCGATCAACGGCGCCCGGCGGATGACCGAATCCGGGTCCGGCGCAATTGACAGCGAACCATTGCCGATCGCCGGCGCCATCAACTTCTCCAGCGGCATGACTGCATTGGAATAGTGCGGCGCGGATTTCGGCAATGTACCGGCCACGATCAGACCGGCTTTCGGCTCGGCCTGGTGCTGGGTCGGACCATTGGTGAGGAAAAACCGGTCACCGTATTGGTCACGCCGAATATGCTGGCCAGCTGGTCATCATTGTCGGGCAGCGCGTTCAATATCTCCGCGGCATCCGGATCGCTCTCGGCGAAGCGTTTGGCCAATTCATGTGGAGATGTGCGGTCGGTCTCCGAAAACACCACGTCGAACGCGATCGCCGCCGCGCCGGCGCGGCCCAGTGCCAGCGTCAGCCGCGCGACATCGGTCCGCGGCCAGGGCCATTGCCCCTGACGCGCGATGGTTTCGTCATCAATATCCAATATCCGGACGGCGGCGTCCTCATAGGGACGAGGCGACAGACGCTGATAATTGTCAAAGACCATCAGAGACAGACGCTCAATGGTGGGAGTGATGACAGGAACATTGGCCGTCTGCAGATAAGCGATGCCGAAGATCACAATCAGGCCGGTGATGACGGCCCAACTGCTCCGTCGCCACCACCTCTTCAATTTCGCTATCATGCTCAATCCCCCCGGAACGATGGCACTGCTTGTGGGATCGAAAGCTGAATGGCAACTATTTTCGCCAGATTTTCGTTATAGGGCAAGGCTTTAACTTTCGACTGGCGCAAATATAATGTCCGGGACATTCATTTCGCATAAACGCAAACAGAATGATTTTCGCTTTCCCAGCAAGCGCCATCGACCGGAGACTTTTCGGCCACGCCCAGATAGGTCAGATCGCCATTGGCATCGCGAGCGGAAAGGCCGGCTGCGGTCTTGCTATCAAGTTCGGCCACGAAGGCGGTAATACCGTCGACAAAAGACTGGCCATTGGAACGTTTGACCGTGAAGCTTCCTCCCCCGTGAGGCATGAATTCGCAGTCGCCTTTAAATTGGGTATCGCCCGGTATGGATGTGATTTTGCAGTCGGCAGTTTTCACGGAAGGGGCTGCTTTTGACGGTGCAGGTGATTTGTCAGCTTTTTCAACATCCTTCTTCTGGTCAGTTGCTGCTGCGTTCGTCTCTGCACTTTTGGCCGCTTCCGGCATCGTTGTGCTGACGTCGGCATTCAAGCTGGCCTGATTGGACATATTGTCGGGTGCCGCTTCGCCTCCAGCCTCTTCAGCGCCACCGCAGCCAGTCAAAGCCAAAATCGCGATCAGACCGGTAATATTTTTCTTGGACATGTTCTCATATTCCTCCCGTTATCCCATAGACCCAGTTGATCCTGCGGACGGTTTCACTCGACCGTTGTCCAGCCACCTGCCCCGTCTGGCCTGACGAGCGTCAGGGACCGTGGATCGATATCCTGATACACATCCTGTGAAAGCTGGAACCACCAGCTATAGCCTTGAAATACTCGCCAAAAGGATGAATTTCCCTCGTCGAGCCCAAACCGCCCGCAGGTGGCCCGCGGTTCGTCGCTGGACGATTTTGCCGCCTCTTCCGCGCCGACATCGACGACCAAGGCATCGGCTGGCCATCCGTCCAATCCCGCCGGACTCACAACGCATCGCTCGGCTGCGACCGGATCATCCATCGCGTCCCGGGCATAGAAGAGAATATTCTGGTGCGGTCGATCGGGTTCAGCGCCGCCGATGCGGATCAAAACTGTGTCTTCCTGCGCTTCGTTGGCAACCGCAGACCACGCAAGATTAAGGTCAGAAAAATGCGCGCCGTCAGCATATCCCAATCTGGCCTTTTTGCCATCGCAAGTGGCGGCAAGATAGAGCAATATATTATCCACTATCGCGGTCTCGTTGACCGACCAGTAGCAATGATCGGGGATCTGCGGGGCATCGCCGCCAGCAATATCGAGATAAATTCTCGCACGGTCTTCGCAAATACCGGTCATGGGAAGCGTCGGCCCGTCACCGGGGCAAAGCGACTGGCCGCCGGGCTCCTCCCCTGTCGCATCCGCGCTCGATAGCTGGATATCATGGGCGGGATTGCCAGTTGTTTCTTCAAAAGCGCGGGGGTTATTGGAACATCCCGCGAGCATCGCCAAAATTATCGCACAGATCAGATATTTTCGCATAGGACGTGCTCCATCGATAGCATCCCATAGCTTGACCGGCGAATTCCGTCATACCCAATATTGGGGATAAACCGGAATTAGTTGCTGTTCTTGTGGCTTTTTTGATAGCCCTGAAAACAGAATCCCAGTGGCTATATATGAGCAGCTGTCCCGCTCCCTCCACAATTTCCAATGTTGTGCCGGGAACATTTGCCACAAAACATTCGGATTGGGATATGTGGACGATTTGGTCGAGATCACCGTGAAGAATGTGGAATGGTGTCTCCAGAAGCTTTGCTTCCTCGCTAAAATCGATGATGGCCAACAAGCAATCCTGACAAAAAGCTTCGACTCCCTGCTTCAGTCCCTCCTCACATCCCCGCGCCATCAATTCGAGAATTTCTGCATTTTTCAAAGCTTGCATATCCGCCGCACTATTTTGGCACAGCGAGTGAATAAGCGTCTTTGCGTGGCCCTTGTCGATAAAAGCAACCGTAGCGCGCATGATAAGTGGCAGAAGTTGGGGCATATGCCTGGCGAGGCCCAGAATGAACCGCTGACGCTTGGGCATTTGCGCTGCCCACTCTTCACGCCATATCGGAGCGCGAGAAATGGCAAACAGGCTTGAGACCGAGCGTGGATATAGGCGAGCAAAGCGCAGGGCAAATATGGCGCCAACCGTCTGCCCCGCAATCACAGCCTTCGAAATATCCAGCTGATCTAGCAATTCCTGAATATCAGCTGCGACATGATCCAGCAGCTGCTCGGCATCAATGTTTTTCAGATTATCGGAATCTCCGCAGCCGGGCCGATAAGGCGCTATTATGCGCAAGTTCATACGGTTTGCCGCCGCCATCGCATTTTGCGGCAATTCCACGCCATTGGGCATGTTATGGAGCATGATCACGGGAATGCCGTCCGGACTGCCTTGCTCGAGATAGCTCATTTTTCGACCATCGCTCAAAATCATTTCGGCCGGTGATCTAGGCGCCCTTGCCTCCTCGGCTACAGTCCCGCTGGTTCGGGCCAATTGCGATGATGTCAGCATGCAGGCTGAAAATCCGCATAACAGCCTTACGATTGCGGGAACATCGCGGGCATTTGTTTTCTTTTTGATCGATTTTATCTGGGATCTTAATGTTGCGATTGTTGAGTCACGTTCAGCAGCGATTTCCGGGAGCTGCATGCCGTTTGCAAGATGGACGGCGACACTTGCTTCCGCAGGCGTCAAACCATAGGCTTGGCGAAACAGGCTGGTCGTCGACGGGTCAAAACCCAAATTGACGATAGTGAGCAGGAATGACTTCTCGGCACGGCCGCTACCACCTGGCCGTTCAACGTCGGCGACAGCCGGTATCTCCCTGACCATCAGACAGCTGTTCATCTTTTTCCCGGCGAACAGATGATCCGGTTCAACGAATATCTCCTGAACGGCGTCACTTCCGAAAACTGCCGGATATTTCGCAGGACATGCTCGCTGACACCGCAATCGGCCAGAGTGAGACAGTCGTCACCGATCATCTGTCGTGCCAGATCATTCATCGCGACAATCTTCTCGGCCTGATCAAAAATCAGTGCGGGATTTGGCGTCGCGTCCAGCAATATCCGTTCGGCGGACTTCTCGGTCTTCTTACGGCCAAGCAGCAGCTGGATATCATGGGCTCTTTGAAAATGCGCCATCAGCTCGGGATCGGCTCCCTGTTTGAGCGCATCGATATATTTGGCTGATTGATCGCTGAATATCAGCTCATCCATCATATCCAGGGTTTCATAATATTGATCAGGGGACAAGGTCGCGGAATAAGCGGCCGATATCAGTTTCTCTCTATCCCGACCGGACATTGATGATTCCCCCTCCGTGCTTGCGGGTCAATCAGGGCATGTGACCTGCGCAGCACGGTCAACCAGGGGGATAGCGCAAATTCGGTCGCCAACCAAATATCTTTCAGCGGGCGATGACGGGCTTCCCCCAGACGCAGGAAAGCCTCGCTGTTTCGAGCGAGGCATGTTTTCGATGATTGTGTAATTTGGTTGGTTGCGGGAGTAGGATTTGAACCTACGACCTTCAGGTTATGAGATTTAAGAACCACAAATTCCTCAACAACCCTCAACAAGTGACAGTATATATTTCAATATGTTAGTGCATAACCGTTATTGTGGCTTGTTGTCAGTTACGGGCAATTTTTGGGGCTTACTGTGCCAAAATTGTGCCAAATTTTCTTTGCGCCCTACCCCATAAGCAGTTAGAATGTATCATAAATTTTAACTAGCTGGAAAATAATCGCAAATGGCGACCATTCAGAAAAGAGAGGGCAAGAACGGGCAAACTTATCGTGTAATGATCCGAATGCACGGATATCCGCCAGTTCAGCGCAGTTTCAAGCGACTTACCGACGCAAAGGCCTGGGCACAGGAAACTGAGCTCGGGATGCGCCGGGGCGATATCCGCTCGACGGCGAGTGAGGCGAAGAAGCGCACCCTCGGTGACGTGATTGAAAAATACAAAGAGGACATTCTCCCCCACAAGGCTCCATCGAGCCAGCGTGTGGAAACCACTTACCTGAACCATTGGGAGCGAGAGCTAGGCGAGTATGCCCTCTCCTTCCTGACGCATGAAATTATCAGCAGAAAGATTGCCCAGCTGACAAACGCGGGTGATCAACGAGCGCAGCTTGAGGATGGCGAGAAGCCTGCCAAGCCGAAGTCGCGCAAAACAGTGAAGCACTACCGCGATAATCTGGAGATACTGCTCAAGTTCGCTCAGAAGTGGGGATGGATCGGTTCTGCCAACCCGATGGAAGGTGTGAACCGGATTACGAAGGCAACCAAAGAGCGTGTGCGCTTCCTCGATGACGACGAACGCAAAGCCATCCTCGCAGCGTGCAAGGCGAGCCCGAACAAGCAGCTATATCCGGTCGTCGTGTTTGCCCTTTCGACGGGTGCGCGAAAGAATGAGATTTTGAAGCTGACGCTTCGCGATCTCGATCTCGAACGCCAAGTGGCGGTTCTGCGAGAGACCAAGAACCGCGAAACCCGCAAGGCACCGATAGTGAGCTATCTCAAGGCGGTTCTCGAAGAGCACCTCAAGTGGCGAGAGAAATATCTTACGAAGCGCGACATCAAGTCGGATTACCTTTTCCCGCGAAGCGACGGCAAAGGCGCTATCGACATCCGTAAGGCGTGGGAGAATGCACGCGAAAAGGCGGGCATCATCGACTTCCGCTTCCACGATCTACGCCACAGTGCGGCAAGCTACCTTGCCATGAATGGTGCAAGCCAGTTGGAGATTGCCGAAGTGTTGGGTCACAAGACCCTCCAGATGGTGAAACGATACTCGCACCTGTCAGAAGACCATACCCGCGACGTGGTTGAGAAGATGAACGACAAAATCTTCAATATGGCCGACTGAACACCTCAGAGTCGCGCTTCATTGTCTGTTTAGCCGCCCTCGGCTATACTGCGGTCAGTCCGATTTTTCTTTTCTTGGCTTTTTCTTTGCCCATGGAGGATGGCCGGTGGACTATACCGACCTTCGGACAGTGAAGCAGCTCGCCCAAGAGGCGCCGTTTGTGACCGAGAGTACGCTTAGGTGGTGGATTTATCATGCGAACAGCAATGGTTTTGATACCGTCCTGATCAAAATCGGAGGCCGTGTTTACATCGATAAGCGCGCGTTCAACAAATGGCTTGAAGGCCAACGCTTGGCTGCCCCGGACAGCGAAGCTGCCTAACGAACAGTCCAATTTTGTTGGACGGGAGCCCCGCCAGAGATGGCGGGGCTTCTTTCTTTGGATGGTCAGATTTTGAGACCTTCTTCCTCGACCTTTTGCAAGACCTCCAACAGGACTTGGCACTGTTTCTCGGTTGGGATTTTGGAAGGAATCTTACAAGCAACCTCGACTACCCCGGCTTCCTTCGGGCTTAGAATCTTCTTCGTTGAGCCAAAGTCTCGAATTTCCACCCACTTCTGAGCTGGAATATCAAAAACTCTTTTTGTGCATCTATACCGTTATCGATTTTCTGCGTTTTCCGTGCCGCCTTCGCTTCGGATGCCGCCTGCTCTTCAGTCACAAGGCTAGACCAGAAATCTTCGTCCAGCTGAGCGGTCAGCTTATCGATGCCATTAGTCAGACGAAGCCAGCAACCGTCCTTCTTGCACCATTCAGATATGTTGGAAATCCCTTCCGGCGGCCGCGATATATCGTCGTTCACGTACTTGGCTGCGACCACCAGCGCATTCTCAAGTGAAGCTGGCAAAGACTGCGCTTCCCATACCGCTTGAAAGTTCAGTTTCTTCCCTGCATCCTCACAACACTTACCGATGATGGCTAAGGCATATGCGACAATATTTGCGCGATATCCGCCGTTGTACCAAGGCTGGGCGGAGACGAGCTTCTCGACAGCCCTGAATACAATCGCCCTAGCGACTGCTCGGCGATAGTACCATTCATTGAATCGGTCCGGTGCCTGGTTCCATTCCTTACCAATTCGCGCTGCATAGCGTGCGAAGTTCTTCTGTGCGCCAAGGTTCACCCATTTTGGGTCGTCATCCCATACGTTCTCAAATTTCGCCAAGTCAGTCTTGGTGAACATCTGTGGCTTTGGATACTCAGCCTGGAAGCGCCGCTTTTCACCCTGTGTAAGTTTGGATTGGGCGTCGGCATACTGACCGCGCGCACGTTCGTAGAACCACTTTGTTTCTCGCTGTGCTCCTTGCTGTGCTGGAGCCCAAATGCGTCGCGAAAACTCTTCGATGCGGATATGGAAGGGGTGATTTGAGAAGAAATCCGCAGCATTCACTCTGTTTTGGGTGTTTGCATATTCGGAAATCTTCGGAACGACTTCCTCCCCGGCTTCGGTCGGGATGACCGAGAGCTTCATTTGTACAAAGACGCGTTCGAGCGAAGCTTTGTCCTTACGCTGAGTATGAAACAATGAAGCGGTAGTCTGCCCGCCGTTTACAATCTGCAAGTCAACTAACCGCACAATCTCCAACCCGCCGTCACCTGATTGAGTTTCGACGGCTTGCGCGGTTGCCGTGATCCCATTGTTGTACGCAAAGAACATGTCTGGTTCGTTGAGAATGGTGCCACGAATCCCTTTGTTGACCTTGCCTCGCGCCTGAAGAAACGAGCGGACGTTCTGCTCCAACAATCGAGCACCGTAACGTCCGTAAAGCGAAGCAAGCATCTCACCGGGAATAACGATGAGAAAGGACTGATATGATGCTGAACCAACATGGGCTGGGAGGCATGGCAACGCAGCACCAAAAGTTTCGAGAAAATCGATGTCCAAGGCCTCTTTATGGCCTCGGGAGCTTCTTTGGCGCTGTAACCTCGAAACGCCCCAAACGTGGTAAGATACTGAAACACCATCGATTTCATTGCTTTCAAGCGCCTGTAATCGATCACTTAGTACGCGCTCTGAAAGAATGAAAAAATTGACCTTCTGGAGGGAGCTTTTGCGGTCGGCAATGTCACGCGACAATCCGTATTCGGGAGATGTTTCCTCGAGTTCGGAATAAAGGTTCTTATCCTTACTTGCCTCGTAAAAATTGGTAGCTCTCTTGAATAGGGCATTCACATCAGTTTGGGTAAGCGAGGCCAGTTCGAGGCGACTTTCGAAGTCGGCAATAAATAGGTCCAAGCCGCCTTCATCGTTAAACCAGTATCCGTCGATCCGAATGCCACGGGCAGTTCGGAAATGGCAAAATTCAAAACCTTCGATGAAGCCCGTTTCCATGAGCTCCTCTGCAAAGGCCTCCATGAATTCTGCAAGCTGAAATGCGCTGTTTGCTTCAGCACCTGCCATCAGCTCCTGTCTGAAATCATGAAAAATTCTTGAGTTGTCTGCTCCAATTACGCCCCCCCACGGCTGAGGGGTCACACTCGAAGGCCCCAATTTTCTCCAGTTCTATTTCATAGCTTACTCGCACTATGCCGTCCGGTAAGCCGGAACGCGGAAGGCGCGGAAATTCGTCCGCAACACGATAAGCGTTCCGTTTCATGACGACGAATTTCGGTTTGTCGTACTCGGCCATTTCAACGTAGCCATAGGCGGCTAGGCGCTGAAAAAAGCGATCCAATGCTTCCGCATCCTCAAGTTCTGATTCAATGTCACGGACGAGTTGATTCAACGATACCGCCTGGTCTGACTCAGGCAGGTCACTTAGGCGATAGATCAAAAGATAGAGATTGTCGCACAAGGCTTCGAGCTGGTCTTCCGATGAAATCCGAACGGTGCTCCGTTCCCTGCCAGAGAGCGCCTTCACTTCAACGGCTGTATTTTGAAAGATAAAGTCCTGATGAGCACCTCCGGGCCACCCCAAGCGTCCATGGCTGAAACCTGATCCAAATGCTCCGTGTACAGGGTACGAAGGAATGATAGCTCGCCGAACAGGCCTCGCACCTCTTCTGGCGACAAAAGACGTCCCTTCTTACCAGCTAGGAAAGCCTTCCAACGCTTGATGTGCG
>NZ_PYIA01000159.1:0-12855 GCF_013265645.1 Sphingopyxis sp. BSNA05
CCGCGGCATGGAGCGCCTGATTGGTGGCAGGGCGCGGCAGCTGCAGCGCCTCGGACAGGCGCAGCACCATCTCGCGGCTGGGATTGGACCGGCCGGATTCGAGGAAGCTCAAATGGCGGGCCGACATTTCGGCCTCAAGGCTGAGGTCAAGCTGGCTGAACCGGCGGGTCTTGCGCCAGTCCTTCAATATCGCGCCAAATTCCGACGGCATGATCGTCTCTCTCCTCCTGCGCCTCACCTGACCGGCAGATAGCATGAAACGCGACCCATGCACTTACCCGGCAGGTAATTGTTTTGATGAGCGGCCTGTGTTTTACCACGAATATCCAGGAATGAGGAGCTGATCATGTCACCACAAGCCGCTGGCCGCTATATCCGTATTGTCGGGATTTTTTCGATTTTCGTCGCCATATTGTTCGCCTTCTCCGGGGTGAACGACTTTACCGGTGCCAATGACATATTCTTCCATCTCGCCTCCTCTGGGGGCAATGGCGTGGCTGGCCTCAATACGCCGGAAGCAAAAATGGCGATGGCAATCGCCGGTGGCGTCTTCGCCGGCATGATGGCCATGTATGTCTTCATCACCGCGCCGGGCGTCGAGCAGGGCAGCGACCTGATCCGCAAGGGATCGATCTATACATTCCTGGTCTGGTTCGCGGTCGACAGCGGCGCATCGGTGGCATCGGGCAATGCACCGAACGTCATCCCCAATATTATTTTCTAGTCGTTTATCTATTACCGTTGTTTCTGGTGAAACGCACGGCCTGAAGACCCGGCGAAACTCACGGTTGTTCACATCCTTGACCCAGGGTCCGTATGGCGAGCTGCCGAGCATCGAGACCTGTATCCGGGCACTGACTTCGTTGATTTCCAGCTGCGGTTTGCGGCCGGGGTGGACCGGCAGGCGCAGCGGTCTCTTGCCGGGTGCCTTGGCGATCAGGTCGGCGATGGCCCGTGGCACATCCATCGGATCGGTCGAGCCGCCGCTGTTGCGCAGCGCGCCATCAACCAGCGCCTGATAGGCGGTCTTGCGTTCGTCATCGGCCCGTTCGAGCATCGGCGCGGTATATTGGTTGCCGTTTTCCCATATTTTGTCGGGAAGCCACCGGGCTGGACGATGGTGACATCGACGCCGTGCGGGACCAGTTCATAAGCCATTTGCTCGCTCATCGATTCGACCGCGAATTTGGTTGAACTGTAGAGGCCCATGCCCGGCACCATCACCCGGCCGAGTTGGGAAGAGACATTGACGACCAGACCGGATTTCTGCGCGCGCATCTTCGGCAGGGCCGCGCGGGCGACCCGCTGGTAGCCCATGACATTGGTGTCGAACAGAAGCTGCATCGTTTCGAGATCCTGCAGCTCCACCGGAGCGCCGGTGCCGATTCCGGCATTGTTGATGACCACATCGAGCGCGCCGCCATTCAAACGTTCGGCTTCGGTCACAGCCTTGTTCACCGATTCGTCCGACAGCACATCGAGCTCGAGGATGGTGATGTCCAGATCCTTGTCCTTGGCCGCCTTGGCCAGCGCATCGCCTTCCGCGCGCGGCAGATTGCGCATGGTGGCAAACACCTTCGCGCCCTGTTCGGCATAAAGGATCGCCCCGAGATTGCCGAAACCGGAGGAACAGCCGGTGATCAATATCGACTTGCCGGTGAGATCAGGCTTGCCCTCGACCTTAGCAGCAGACGCCGGACCGGCGGAAAGCGCTGCCCCGGTAGCGGCGCTGGCAGCCAGCAGCTGGCGGCGGCTGAGGGATGGCATGTTGCTTGTCTTTGGCATCGAAGGACTCCTAAATTTCAAAATCGCTGCTACACTAGCATAAAACCCGCTTCGCAGAGAGCGGGATAATCGGGGAGAGAAAAATGCGGATAGAAAAAGCCGGCGTGGCGGTCGGCGCGATTGTCGAACATGTCGATGTCACCAGCCTGAGCGATCAGCAATTTGCCGATATCCGGCGCGCCTTTCTCGACCATGGCAGCCTGTTCTTCCGCGACCAGAAGCTCACCCCCGATCAGCATATCGCCTTTGCCAGACGCTGGGGCGCGATCGACCGCAACCGCTTTTTCAAGCGGCGTGAGGGCTATCCGGAAATTGCCGAAGTGCTCAAGGAACCGGACCAGCAGCTCAATATTGGTGGCGGCTGGCACACCGACCACAGCTATGACCAAGCGCCGGCCATGGGGTCGATCCTATACGCGCTGGAAATCCCGCCAAGCGGCGGCGATACGTTGTTCGCCGGAATGGCGGCGGCCTATGACGCGCTCGATGACGGGATGAAAGACCGGATCAAGGACCTGAAAGCGCGGCACGGCAATGCGCATGTCTTCGGCGAGGAGAGCGCCTATCGCAAGGCAATCGGCGACCGCTACACCAATGCCGATCAGGCGGGGCAGACGGCGATCCACCCAGTGGTACTCGCCCATCCCGAAACCGGAGTGAAGGCCTCTATGTCAATCCCGGCTTCACGCTGGAAATTGTCGACATGGAACCAGAAGAGGGTCAGGCGCTGCTGCAGGAATTATACGCTCATATCATGCAGGACCGCTTCCACTATCGGCACCAATGGCGCGAGGGCGATCTGGCTATGTGGGACAATCGGTCGACCTGGCATTATGCCCTGAACGACTATCAGGGCCACCGCCGCTATCTCAACCGGATCACGATTGAGGGCGTCGCGCTGGCGTAAATCGCGCCGGACGGATCAGATCGCGAAGCCGAGCGCCCAGAAGGCCATGGTACCGATCGCCAGCGAAACAAGCGTCTTGCGACGATAGGCTCGCGCCATCAGCCCCACGACCAGACCACCGACAATGACCAGGAACAGGGCGATGCCGGCGATCAGCTGATAGGTTTTGAACAGCGCGGGGCCGTGGCCCTTGTGCAATTCCATCATCGCATATTGAAAGCCGGGCTTGTGCAGCGATGCCTCCAGGCCGTCGGGCGTCTCGTTGATCCGCGCAAAGGTCCGCGAGGTCGGCCGGGTGGTCATCTTTCCGCCCCGGCTGCGAACGCTTTCGATGTCCAGATTGATGCCCTGCGCCGCTAGAACAGTGCCGATATCCTGTTTCAGCGTCGCGCTGTCCGGATCGATCTGCGTATCGGCGGGCAGTTCAATCGGGATATCCTCGATCGACGCTTCCACCCCCGCAAGCTTGAGCGCGCCGGTGATGCCTACCAGCAGAAAGGAAGGCGCCAGAAAGGCGGCAAGGAACAGATGAACCAGTATCAGCAGGTTCCGGGTTTTGACTTTATTCACGCAATATTTCCTTAGCGCTGGAACCGGCCGGCAAATTTGGTGAAGGCGAAATGCAGCTTCTGCCGG
Source organism: Sphingopyxis sp. BSNA05 (assembly GCF_013265645.1). NCBI lineage: Bacteria > Pseudomonadati > Pseudomonadota > Alphaproteobacteria > Sphingomonadales > Sphingopyxidaceae > Sphingopyxis > Sphingopyxis sp. BSNA05. The sequence continues at coordinate 3,329 of NZ_PYIA01000159.1, forward strand.
TCCGACCGGCCGATCATTTCGCCGAGCAGCCCGTGGAAATGATCCGGTTCACGCTGTACCGCTGCCGTGGTCAGGTCGAGCATCAGCATCTCGTCATAGCTGGTCTGCTGGCAACAGGGGCGGTGCACGGCCATCGGTTCGGGCCAGCAATCGCTCATCAATTCGATGATATGGGCGAAATGGCGGGCCGCGATTTCATCGCCCAGTTGCTTGACCAGATAGGGTTTCGGGTCCTGCCGCTTTTTCCACGCCAGAACGGCAATCCGCATGGCGACAACTATCCGCATTTGCGCAGCGGGCAAGGCGGCGATCTTGGGGGTCGCGGCCAGCGATTGCGCAAATGCGGATATCGGCTCCGGCATCAATAGTCTGCTGATGCTGGAGCTGTCTGTGCAGCGGCCTGGGCGGGTTGCTCACTCGTTGCGCCCCTTATGAGCGACCGCGCTTCCTCCACTGCAGCAGTCTCGGTCAACTTGCCATCGGAAATTTCCGTACCCATGGACAACAGCCGCCCGCTGATCACGGTTCCGGTATGCGCCTCTTCCTCGACGGTCACCCCGCCATTGGCAGCGATTGCGGCATCCCATTCGGCCCGCACCTGCTCCCAGTAGCTTTTGGTTTTCGCCCAGTAATCGTCGGCCGCGCTAACGCTGTAGCCGTCGAATTTCGTGTATGTGTTGAGCACCGATTCCTGGACATAGGGAACGGCCTTACCGTCGACCGTCTTCATCTTGGTATTGTCCTGCCAGTGGATCCAGCCACCGGGCATCGGCTGATGCCGGTTGATCGCCTGATAATGGTCATAGACCGGATCACGCACCGCGTCGCGGCGGGCCAGTGGCCGGGCGGTCCAGTCGCTGGTCCAGCTGCGGACGCCGTTGACCGTCTGCCATTTGCCGACACCGCCATAGCGGGGGCTGTCATCGACTTGCCAGACGGTTTGCGACCAGCTGCCCCGGCGTTCGGATTCCGGAACATCCCTGTTCACCCATTTGCCGGCGCCGGCATAGACCAGCACTTTGGCCGGTTCATAGACCCAGTCCTGGCGCCAGTGCTTGATGATAAACGTATTGCCTTCATGTTCGGCGACCAGCAGATGCTGCAGGATGATTTCCGTGCCGGTGTCCTTGATCACGCGGACGCTTTCATGCCCGCCGGAAATCTTCGCCTTGATCGGTTCGTAATCGTCCCGCCATGACGTGGTTTCCGCCATGTCGAACTTGACCTTATAGTTTCCGGCCATCGCCAAAATGTCGGCGCGGTCCTGTTCGAAGGACGCCTGCGTCGCGGTCGCCGCCAGTTGCGGCTGGTCGCCAGCGGCCAGCGCCGGTGATGTCGCCATGGCCAGAGCGAACAGCGCCGCCCCCAGTTTTGTTTTCCATTTCATGGTCATCATTATTTCTCCCCCTTAGAATTAGAATGATATACTGAGCGAAACGCTGGCGTTGCGGCCCGGCTGCGTGAAGGCGTCGATGATCGGCGATGTTGCCTCCAGCCCCCGGACGCTGCTCCAGACCCAGTATTTCTTGTCGGTGATGTTGAAAATGCCGGCCCGCAATTTGAAATTCTCGGCGATCCGGACAAAGGCCGTCGCGTCGACGATCAGGGATTCATCCGGCCGGAAACAGGCCGCGCTGCAGACACCGGTCGTCTCGTTGAATTCCTTTTGTGCATTATAGCTGAAGATCAGTTCGCCCCCGAAGGCACCGGTCGGTTCGCGATAGCCCAGGCCCAATATCGCGTTGATCGGATCAACCGTACCCAGCGATGCCGGTGGATTGTTCGGCGACTTCACCGTGCCGTCGGCAAAAGCGACGGCAAAACGGGCGCGGAAGCCGCTATCGGCTTCATAGCTGGCCTTGGCCTCGACACCCTTGACCGTCACATCATCGAGATTGATGAACTGGTAGATGGCCGGATCGGTTGGCGTGAAACTTCCGCCCACCACTTCCTGGCTGATGAAGTCGGAATAGTCCGCGGTAAAGGCGGTCAGCGACAATCCGACCCTGTCGGTTGCATAGCGGATGCCGGCCTCGAAACTGTCGCTGGTTTCCGGTCCGAGATCGGGATTGGCCGCAGATGTGTAGCCGAAGGCGAGATTTTCAAAGAAATTATTGACCTGGCTGGGCGTCGGCGCGCGAAAACCGCGGGCATAGTTGCCGAACAGGCGAATATCGCCAAGCTTGACCACCGCACCGAGCTTGGGCGACAGTTTCGATCCGTCCTGCGCGCTGGGCGTAAAGCTCGGCAGCAGCGGATCGTCGGTCGGGTCGAGATCGTAAAAATCATAGCGCAGCGCCGGATAGAGCGTCACCATACCATCGGCAAATTCGATCGCGTCGCCGATATAGAAGCCGCCCAGGGTGAAATCCGTTTTCGGAAAGGCGCGGGTCGGGAATGTTTCTCCAAACGGCGGCTCGGTGCCGTCGCGCAGACCATCCTGCTCGGTCTTGCTGATATCGCCGCCAAAGGTGATCGTATGCTTGACCGCGCCGGTGCTGAAGGTCGAGCGGAATTCGGCCACCGCGCCGAGAACTTCATTGTCAAATGTGTTCAGCCGTTCCCGGTCCGGGCGCGGGGTGGCGGAGGTCGGGGTGCGTTCCTCGAGCGCGAACTGGCGGTCGCTGCCGTCCTGCCAATATGCGGCGAGATGGGCATAGTCGATAAAGCCGGACCCTTCTTCACCCGCATCATAGGTATAGTCGAGCGACACCCGGATGCGCTTGGTTTCGTCCTGTGCGGTCAGATTGTCGACGATCCAGCTCGGCGTGGGGCCGAACAGAAAGACCGGACCGCGGCCCGACAATATGTCCGAGGCAATCTCGCGCTCGAGATATTCGCCGGTCAGGCGAAGCTTGTGGGTGCCATTGTCCCAGACCAGCTTGCCGAGAAAGGCGTTGGACTCGCCCTCCTGCGGATTGGGGGTGGTGCGGGTCGCGTCTTCCGTGTCGATCGTGCCCTTGTTGTCCAGCTCTTGGAAATCCCGCCGCGAATAGGCCAGCATCGCCGAAAAATCGCCGGTCTGTCCGGCCAGCGCTATGGTCTCGGAAAATTCCTGATCCTCGGAACTATATTGCGCCCGGGCAAAGCCGCCAAAGCTGTTGCCCTCGCCGATGAAGTCCACGGGGTCGGAAGTGATGAAGCTGACCGCGCCGGACAGGCCGTCGCTGCCGTAGAGCGCTGAAGCGGGGCCGCGCAGGATTTCGACCGACTTGATCAGGCCGACGTCGGTCGCATTGCCGCGCCCGACTTCCTGCGCGCCGAAAGTATAGCCCTGGGGAGAACGGATGCCGTCGACCTGAATGAGCACCCGGTTGCCGCCAATGCCGCGGATATTGAAATCCTCGTTGCCGGCCCGGCCCGTCGTGCCGAGAGCCGCACCGAAGCGCGCGGGAGCACGGCGCACCGTGACACCCGGTTCGAACCGCACGATATCGCGGACATCGGTCGCCATTTCGTCGGCCATCTGTTCCTGGTCGATAACGGTGACTGTGGCGGGAGCATCCTCGACCTCGACCGGCGAGCGGGTTGCCGTGACCGTGATCGTGTTGTCATCCTCGAAACCGGAAGCATCGTCACCCGCGGCCATCGCCGCCTGGGAAAAGCCTAATGCCAGAAAACTGCATGTAAATGCGGCTCCCCGATGACGGAAGTTCGGTCTCATGAATTGTGCCCCTGTTTAATGATAATGCGAATGATTCTCATTCTTAATTAAGAGGCATGGATGCAACCTGTCAAACGATAATTAGAAATTAAGCAAAAAGGCCGGATTTTCGCCGATGCGAGTTGTGGCGATCAGAAGACAGGAACCGAGACGCGCATGGCATCAAGTCTAAGCCGCGTACCTCAATCACTTTATTGACTAATATTCAACTTATGTCATATATATGAAACTAGTGGAATATGGGAGAGGCCTGATGTCCTTGAAATATGCAATTCTGGTCTGTCTTTCTGACGGGCCAAAATCGGGCTATGACATTGCCAAGCAATTTGACGAGAAGACCGGCTTTTTCTGGCGCGCACGCCATTCCCAAATCTACCGGGAACTGGGAAAGCTGAAGGACAATGATCTGGCCCTGGCAGAAGAAGTCCCCCAGTCCGGCAAACCCAATCGCATCGTCTTCACGATTACCGATGCCGGCCGAACGGCCTTGCTGCAATGGTCCCGCGAACCCTCCGAACCGCAAGTGCTGAAAGACGATTTTCTGGTTCAGCTCTATGGTATCGAATCGATCGATCTGGATGCGCTGCGCCGCAATCTGCTGTTGCGGCTTGAACGGCATCAGGACCGCCACGCCGAATATCTGGTGAAACAGAAACTGCTGGAAAATGGCAATTCGCTTGGAGATCTCGGGCGGCAACTCGCGCTCGATGTCGGTATCCGATGGGAACATGAATGGATGGACTGGTGTACCAAGGCGCTGGAAAAGCTGCATCCCGACGCGCTGGCAGACGCGCGGGCCAGAACAACGAATATCATTCCGATGGACATGGGGGAGACGAGAAATGCTGAGCGATAAACGGCGGAGCTTGCTGGTTTTGAACGGGGTCGGGCTGTTGCTGTCTGCGGCGCTGAGCGGCTGGCTCTATTTTTCTTCCTGCTGGGAGCGCTTGACCTGTGGCCCCTGTTTACCGACATTCCGGTGGAAATAGGCGGCGATCGCCGCGCTTGGAACATGGCGCATCTCGAAGGCATCACAAATGGCCTGATCCTCATCGCGCTGGCCGCTGCGGCGCCTTTTGTCCGGCTCGGTCCGAAAGGCCAGACCTGGCTGTTCTGGTCCTCTCTGACCTATGCGTGGCTGTTCACTCTGCCCGCCATAGCCAATGCCCTGTTCAGCACCAGAGGACTGGAATTTGGCGGCGGCCCTTTTGCCGGCGACGTGACGGTCAACAATATCATCTATCTGTTCGGCTGGCCGCCAATCATCGCTGTTCATATCGGCTTCGGCCTGTTTGCCTGGGGCGCGTGGCAAAAATATAGATCGCTGGAGTCCGGCGCGTGAACGCACCGACCAGACAGCCGCCGCAGTCCGGCGAGATCATCGTTCGCGCTATTCCCTTTGCCTTTGCCGAGAATATCGATCCGACATGGCATCCGGATCGACGGGAATGGAGCCATATGGCGAACGGCGCGTCTCTAACCATGCCCTATCTTGAGCCTTTTCTGATCAAGACGGTCCGCGAGGCTCTGAAAAAAGCGAGCAACCCGCAGCTGAAGCAGGACGTTCACGGATTCATTGCGCAGGAAGGCAATCACTTCCAGAACCACCGCCGCTATAATGAAATATTGAAACGCAATTATCCGGAACTGGCCGATGTCGAAAGCGAATTGGCGGTGGACTACAAGCGGTTGCAGACCAAGAGCCTGCGGTGGCGTCTTGCCTATACCGCCGGTTTTGAAACCATGACCATGGGCATAACCGAATGGCTGATCGGGGATCGGCGCAACCTGTTCAACCATGCCGATCCCTCGGTTTCATCGCTGATCCTGTGGCACATGGTGGAGGAAACCGAGCATAAAAATGTCGCTTATGATCTCTATCAGCATCTCTATGGCCAATATTGGCCCCGCGCCTGGGGTTTGGTTTACGCGAGCTGGCATGTCGCCCGGTCGAGCCGCAAGGGATATCGGCGCATGCTGAAACGCGACCGATTATGGAACCGCCCTGCCAGCCGGTTGCGGCTCTGGGCCATGGTGATACGCTTTCTGATGAAGGCCTCACCCGCCATGTTGCGCTCACTGGTGCCCGGCTATCATCCCGGCAAGGTGACGGACCCCGAGTGGGTGGCCCGCTGGACCAGCGCCTATGCCGGTCTCCCGGAGGACGCGATCCCTCTGCTCGATACAAGCGATCCGGAGATCCCGGCACAATTTGCGTAACAGCAGACCGAGCGCTTGCCCCTTTATCCGTCCGGCGCGAATCTGCTCCGGGTCCGGTTGGCTATGGCGACCAGCGACAGCATCACCGGCACTTCGACCAGCACGCCGACCACGGTGGCGAGCGCCGCGCCGCTGCCCAGTCCGAACACGCCGATGGCCACGGCCACGGCCAGTTCGAAGAAATTGGACGTTCCGATCAGCGCGCAGGGTGCCGCGACATTGTGCGGCACTTTCCACGCCCAGGCGGCGGCATAGCTGACGAAGAATATGCCATAGCTCTGGATGATGATCGGCACCGCGATCAGCGCGATCAGCAGCGGCTGGGTCACGATGGTCTGTGCCTGAAAGGCGAACAGCAGCACCACCGTCAGCAACAGCCCCAAGACGGACAAGGGCTTGACCCGGTCGGTAAAGGCGGTGACGGCCGCTTCCCCGCTGCTGGACCGGGCGAGCAGTGTGCGGCGGGTCAGCGCGCCGGCAACCAGCGGAATGACGACATAAAGCAATACCGAGAGCAGCAAAGTCTCCCATGGCACGGCGATATCGGCAACGCCGAGCAGCAGCGCGACAATCGGCGCAAAGGCGAAGATCATGATGATATCGTTCACCGACACCTGCACCAGCGTATAGGCGGGATCGCCTCTGGTCATCTGCGACCAGACGAAGACCATCGCGGTGCAGGGCGCAGCGCCGAGCAGGATCAGGCCGGCGATATATTGCTGCGCATCATCGGCGGACATCAGCCCGGCAAATATATATTGGAAGAATAATACCGCCAGCGCCGCCATGGTGAAGGGTTTGATCAACCAATTGACGACGATGGTGATGAACAGGCCCTTCGGCTTTTCGCCGATATGCCTGAGGCTGGCAAAATCGACGCCGACCATCATCGGGTAGATCATCGCCCAGATCAGCACCGCAACCACGAGATTGACCGAGGCATATTCGAGGCGGGCGAGGATCGCGACCGCATCGGGCGCCATATTGCCGATCAGGAGTCCCAGTAATATCGCGGCTCCGACCCAGAGCGACAACCATTTTTCGAACAGGCCGAGCCCGGCATCCGCCGAGCTCTCAAGGGGTTGCGTTGCCATGTCTCAAGCTCCGATTTTCTCTGCGCCGATTTCCCGGAGCCGGTTCTGCAGGCTCATCTTGTCAATGCTTTCCAGCGGCAAGGCCAGAAACAGGCTTATCCGGTTGAACATCATCCGATAGGCTTCGGTGAAGGCCGCGCGCTTCTCGGCCTCGCTGCCGGTTGCTGCGGCGGGGTCGGCTATCCCCCAATGGGCGGTCATCGGCTGACCCGGCCACACCGGACAGGTCTCGCCGGCGGCATTGTCGCAGACGGTGAAGACAAAATCGAGCGCGGGCGCATCGGGTCCCGCAAATTCGTCCCAGTTCTTGGAGCGCAGTCCCGCAACCGGATGGCCCATGGTTTCGAGCAGATCGAGCGCATAGGGATGAACCCGTCCGGCCGGATTGCTGCCGGCACTCAGGGCATTGAACCGCCCCTTGCCCTCGCGCTGTAAAATCGATTCCGCCAATATCGAGCGGGCAGAATTGCCGGTACAGAGAAACAGCGCGTTATAGACCTTGACGCTCATGACAGGGCGGCTTTCGAAGGCGCGCAGCAGCTGCTTTCGGCGGCATTGCGCGACACGGCAGACAGTTCGGGCGAATCGCCATAGACGACGGATTCACCGTCGGTGTAAAAGGCTTCCCAAACGACGCCGTCGGGATCGGCGATCCAGCTTTTTCCGACTGGGCATAGCAGCAGGTGGTCTGCCCCTCTTCCAGCACGGGCGCGTCGGCCTTGCGCAGACGGGTGAAGACTTGTTGAAGCTCTTCCGGATTTTCGGCCTGGATGCCGAGATGCTCGATGCCCTTGGTCGCATGATCTTCCGACGAGATGGCGAAATTCACACGCGGATCGTCGAGCATCCATTTGGCATAATCATCTTTGGCCACGGTCGGCTCGGCGTCGAACAGCGTGGAGTAAAATTGGATCGAGGCGGCGAGATTATCCACGCCGACATGGATGTGCATCCGTTTCATGGGCAAAGCCTTTCGAGTTGGTTGGTAAGGGGCGCGCAATCCTCGCCGGAACAGCAATTTTCCAGCAGGAAGGCGACGAGGCCGTTCATCGCGGCGAGATTGGCGCGGTAGATGATCAGGCGGCTGTCGCGCTTTGACGAGACAAGATCGGCGCGCGACAGGGTGGCCAGATGCGAGGACATGGTATTTTGCGGAACGTCCAGCCGTCTGGCGATCTCTCCCGCCGGCAGGCCGGCCGGTTCATGACGGACCAGCAGCCGGAAAACATCGAGCCGGGTGTTTTGCGCGAGCGCACCGAGCGCCTCTATTGCCTTAGTCGAATCCATATATCTATATATGTCGATATATGGATTATTGTAAAGCATCAAATGCACGCAGGGCGGTTCTTTGTCTGACAGATGCTTGTCGAACCCCGTCGCGCCCAGTAGAGACGGGTTCTGATTTTCCTTTCCGGATGGAACCCCGCATGACCCTGATCGGCCCCGCCTCGCACAGCTATTTCTCCCAGCGGCTCAAGCTGCATTATGCGGACTGGGGCAATGAGGACAAACCACCGCTGATCCTACTGCACGGCGGCAAGGACCATTGCCGCAACTGGGACTGGACGGCACAGGCTTTGCGCGACGACTGGCATATCATCTGCCCCGACGTCCGCGGCCATGGCGACAGCCAGTGGAGCACCGACGGCAATTATGCCAATATGGCGATGGTCACCGATCTGGCGCAGCTGATCCACCAGCTCGACCTGTCGCCGGTCACCATCGTCGCGCACAGCATGGGCGGCAATATCGCCCTGCGCTACACCGGCCTCTATCCCGACACGGTCCGCAAGCTGGTCGCGATCGAGGGGCTTGGCCCCAGCCCCGAAATGCTCGCCGAGCGCGAGAAGACCGGTCAGCTCCAGCGGGTGCGCAATTCGATCGAGGAAAAGCGCAAGGCCGCCGGGCGGCAGGTCAAACGCTATCCGACATTCGAGGACGCGCTCGGCCGGATGCAGGACGCCAACCAGCATCTGTCCGACGAACAGGCCCGCCATCTGACCACCCACGCGGTGATCCGTAACGAGGACGGCAGCTATAGCTGGAAATTCGATCCCTATGTCCAGCACTGGGACAGCATCGACCTGTCTCAGGACAGCATTCACGAATTGTGGGGCAATATCAGCTGCCCGGCCCAGCTCCATTACGGCGCCGACAGCTGGGCCAGCAATCCGGAGAAAGACGGCCGCATGCAATATTTCGGCGACAATGTGACGGTGAAGGAATTTGCCGACGCCGGCCACTGGTTGCACCATGACCAGTTCGAGCTGTTCATCGAGACACTGAACGAGTTTTTGTAGAGGTCCGGTCACTGCGTCTGGCTCAGCGACCAGGAAGTGCGGGTGGCGCAGTTGCGTATTGGGAAACCCAAACCTTCTCCCTTGAGGGAGAAGGATACGAAGCCTTGCCACCGGAGCGTCAGCGCAGGCGGCTAGGCGCAGTTGGATGAGGGTGCTCCGCTGGTGGGCTGCTCTGTAACCAAAGTTCAGTACACCCTCACCCAGCTACGACTAGGTAGTGGACTCATAAAATCTTAGCCAGAGTCTGGT
>NZ_PYIA01000160.1:0-4262 GCF_013265645.1 Sphingopyxis sp. BSNA05
GGCAAGCCGATGATCATGGGCCGCAAGACATTTGACAGCCTGCCAGGGATGTTGCCCGGACGCCGCCATATCGTGCTGACCCGCGACAAGAGCTGGGACGGCGACGGCGCGGAGATTGCCGGCAGCATCGAGCAGGCTCTGAAAATGGCCAACGCACCCCATATCGCAGTGATCGGCGGCGCGGAGATTTACGCGGCCTTTCTCGACAAGGCGACCGGATCGAACTGACCGAGGTGCATGCCAAGCCAAAGGGCGATACCAAGATGCCGGCCTTCGATAAAGCCGGGTGGGAAGAAATTGCGCGCGAAGATCACGAGGCGAAAAATGACAAGCCGGCCTTCAGCTTCGTCACGCTAAAAAGGAAAATTGGGTGAAGAAATTCCTGCTGGCGCTGTTGGGGCTTGTCGGAATTTTACTCGCCGCCTTTCTGATTTTCGCGCCGGCCGAGTTCGAGAAGCAGACCAATATGGTCGATGGAAAGCCGCTACCGGAGATCCGCCCCGAGGCGCAGAAATTGCACGACAGCCTGATGATCGTCGACCTGCACGGCGACACCTTGCTGTGGAAGCGCAAGATTACCGACAGCGTGGATCGTGGCCATATCGATCTCGACCGGCTGCAGGCGGGCAATATCGGGCTGCAGATTTTCTCCAGCGTGACCAAGACGCCCAAGGGCCAGAATTACGACAGCAACAGCGGCGATACGGATAATATCACCCTGCTGGCGATCGCCCAGATGCAGCCGGTGCGGACCTGGTTCTCGCTGCTCGAGCGGCAACTCTATCATGCGCAGAAGTTGGACCGCGCGGTGGCCGTATCGAGGGGCGCGATGTTGCCGATCAGCCAGCCTGGCCATCTTGACACGCTCGCGGCTGCGCGGAATCAATCAGACGGCCCGATTGGTGTATTATTCTCCGCCGAAGGCCTGCAGACGCTCGAAGGCGATCGCGCCAATCTGAAAAAGCTCTATGCCGCGGGCATGCGCATGGCCGGGCTGGTCCATTTTTCGACAATGAGCTGGCCGGATCGATGCATGGCATGGAAAAAGGCGGGCTGACCGATTTTGGCCGGACTGTCGTCCGCGACATGGAAGACATGGGCATGATCGTCGATATCGCCCATTCGAGCCACGCCACGGTCGCCGAAATCCTGAAAATGGCCCGACGTCCGGTGGTCTCCAGCCATGGCGGTGTGCAGGCGGTGTGCGGGGTCAACCGCAATCTGACCGATGAAGAGATTAAGGGTGTCGCCGCAACCGGCGGGATCATCGGCCTTGGCTATTGGGACGGCGCCATGTGCAACACCGATCCGGCGACCGTTGCGAAAGCGGCGAAACATGTCCGGGATCTTGTCGGCATCGAGCATGTCGCGCTGGGCAGCGATTTTGACGGCGCGGTAACGACGCGCTTTGACACCAGCGGCGTTGTGCAGATCACCCAGGCGCTACTGGATGCCGGGTTCAGCGAAGCGGAAATCCGGGCGGTGATGGGTCTGAATGCGCTGCGGGTGATCAAGGCCGGACTGGTGCCATTGTCAAAGTCCACCGTCCCGGCGAAGGCCGGGGTCCAGCCCGGTGGTGATACCCGCACTTCGCATGCAGGTTAGTTGCCAGCCTTTGCTGGCATGACGAATTTGTTGAATGATCCGCAAAATCCCGCAATAGCGATTCGATGATCAGACTGAATGGAAAAGACCGGATCGAAGGCGACCTGCGCGGGGCGATCATTGCGCTGGGCAATTTCGACGGCTTTCACTTCGGCCATCAGGCGGTGGCCGGCAAGGCGCTGAGCTGGGCGCGGGACGAGGGTCGTCCGGCGATCATTGCGACATTCGATCCGCATCCGGTGCGCTTTTTCAAGCCCGATGTTGCACCCTTTCGCCTGACCAGTCTGGACCAGCGGCAGCGTCTGTTCGCCGATGCGGGCGCAGTGCGATGCTGGTCTTCGCATTTGACGCGGGTCTGGCAGCCACCACGGCAGAGGATTTTATTGCCAAGCTGCTGGTGGACCGCTTTGGCGCGGCCGGCGTGGTCACCGGAGCGGATTTCACCTTTGGCAAGGGGGCGAAGGGCAATATCGACGTATTACGCGAAGTCGGCGCGGCGCACGGACTGAAAAGCGAAGCGGTTAGCGCGGTCAGCGACAGCGACGACATTATCTCCTCCAGCCGCATCCGCGCGGCGCTGAAAGAGGGCCATTGCGAGGAAGCGGGCCGCCTGCTCACCCGCCCGTTTGCGATACAGGGCGAGGTCATCCACGGCGACAAGAACGGCCGGATCTTGGGCTATCCGACCGCCAATATCGATATCGGTCAATATCTGCGTCCTAAATATGGCATCTATGCGGTCAAGGGCCGCCTGCCCGACGGCCGCGTGCTGAACGGCGCGGCCAATCTGGGTATACGCCCCAGCTTCGACCCGCCCAAGGAATTGCTCGAGCCTTTTTTCTTTGATTTTGCCGAGGATCTTTACGGCCAGACGATCGAGGTGGAACTGCACCATTTCCTGCGCGGCGAGCAGAAGTTCGATGATCTCGACGCGCTGAAGGTCCAGATGGAAAAGGATTGCGACAAGGCGAAAGCCTTGCTGGCTTGAGCCACCTTTCGGCATTGCGAGCGCAGCGAAGCAATCCGTAACGCCACTCGCCCGCACTGGATTGCCACGGGCTTGCAGCCCTCGCAATGACGGGTAGATTGCAAGGCTCGCGCGTGGCACAAATCCCGCTTGCACCCAAGCCCCGCGTCCCCTAATCCCCGCGATCATGACCGATCCCAAAGCAGATTATAAAGACACGGTTTTCCTGCCGAAAACCGATTTCCCGATGAAAGCCGGCCTTGCGCAAAAGGAACCGGCGATATTGGAGCGCTGGCAGAAAATTGGTCTCTATGAGAAACTGCGCGAAGCCCGCGACGGCCGCGAGAAATTCATCCTGCATGACGGCCCGCCTTATGCCAATGGCAATATCCATATCGGCCACAGCCTCAACAAGACGCTGAAGGATCTGGTTGTCCGCTCGCAGAGCCTGCTCGGCAAGGACGCGCCTTATGTGCCCGGCTGGGATTGTCACGGCCTGCCGATCGAATGGAAGATCGAGGAACAATATCGCAAGAAGAAGCGCAACAAGGACGAGGTTCCGGCCAGCGAATTTCGCGCCGAATGCCGCACCTATGCCGACAATTGGGTCAATGTGCAGCGCGAGGAATTCAAGCGGCTCGGCGTTTTGGCTGAGTGGGACAAGCCCTATCTGACGATGGATTATGACGCCGAGGCGGCGATTGTTACCGAATTGCTGAAATTCGCCGAAGCCGGCCAGCTCTATCGCGGCGCCAAGCCGGTGATGTGGTCGCCGGTCGAGAAAACCGCGCTGGCCGAGGCCGAGGTGGAATATGAGGATATCGTCTCGACGCAGATTGATGTGGCGTTCGAGATTGTCGATGCGCCGAACGCGCCGGAACTGGTCGGCGCCCATGCGGTGATCTGGACGACAACGCCCTGGACGATTCCGGTCAATCAGGCGTTGGCTTATGGGGCGGATGTTGAATATGTGGATTGCCAGCTGTTATTGGCAGACCAGCTAATTCCAGAAGAATTACGTGGTACCGAGGAGTGGAGCAAGTTCAATTTCCGTGAGGCTGGTCGTTATCTTGTCGCCGACGATGACCTGAGGACCAATCTGGAAAAGAGAATTTCTCGTGAACTGGGCGTCACAGCGTTTTTAAGACCAGACGGAGAATATCACGGCTCCCAACTCGCCGGTGCCACCGCCAAACACCCGATGGCGGACAAATTCCCGGACAGCGAATTCTACACCAAACCGCGGCCGTTTCTCGATGGCTCAAGCTTTGTCACCACCGATGCGGGTACCGGGCTGGTCCATATGTCGCCCGACCATGGCGAGGATGATTTCGATCTCTGCAAGGCCAATGGCATCAATCCGGTATTCGCGGTCGATGCCGATGGCGTCTATCGCGACGACTGGGAATGGCTGCCGCGCGGCGACGAGCGTGCTGGCGGAGTGATCAACAAGAATTTCAACGGCCCGGAAGGCCCGATCTGCTCGGACCTGCGTGACGCGGGTGCGCTGTTGTCGGCCAGCGCCGATTTCAAGCACAGCTATCCGCACAGCTGGCGCTCGAAAGCGAAGATTATTTACCGCTGCACACCGCAATGGTTTGTGCCGATGGACTCCCCCCTCCCGCTGCGGGAGGGCCGGGGGTGGGCCAGAAGATGGTCCAACACCCTAACCCCTCCGCCAAGCGGAGGG
>NZ_PYIA01000161.1:0-13884 GCF_013265645.1 Sphingopyxis sp. BSNA05
GCCCGGACGCCAAATGGCGGGCGCTGCATAATGACAAGCTCTGGTCGAACAACACGCTTCTGAACAGCATGACGATGGCGCGCTTTCGTCTTGAAATCGAAAAGCTTGGCTATCAGCCTGCCCATCAAGGCAAGCACGGTAATTTTGAAGCCGCAGGTATATCGCGCGAAGCGGTCATGGCCTTTTCGACCCGCCGACAGGAGGTGCTTGATGCGCGCCGGGGACCAGGACTGGAAGCTGGCAAGATTGCCGCTCTGGCCACCCGTGCGCCCAAAGAAGCCATAAAGGACAGGGATGCCTTGTCTACAACATGGCAGGAAGCAGCACGGGCGATGGATCTCGATCTTGGCGGATTGATCGACAAAGCGAACATTCGCGCAGCTGGTTTGGAGGTTGATAAAAATCCCAATCTGTCGCTGGCGCAAAAGGGATGATTTTCCTGCGCGCGTTTGCAGAAAAAATTCAGGGATTTGGTCCAAAGCCTTCCGCCGATCCTTTGGTGCCAGTGCATATCCTGAACAAACCCCGCGAAGAGATAGCTGCAGCGCAGGCGACCGCTTCAGCCATTCGCCATCTGGCGCAGCGCGAAGCAGCCTTTGGGGTTCATGATGTTTACAAGACAGCTTTGGATTTTGGCCTACCGACATCCATTGCCCATGTCGAACGCCGTGTACGGGCGCTGGTCAGGGAAGGTGAGCTCGTCCGGGGCAAAGGACGCGACCGTGATTTTGTCACCACGCGTGATGCTTTGCAGACCGAGCAGCGGATAATTGGACAGGTTGAAGCGGGCAGGGGCAAGTCAGAGCCTTTTTTGTCATCGGGCATGGCAGGCGATCAGCTGCAAGCGGTCGCGGGTCTAACTTTGGGATGACACTTAACGAAGGACAAGAGTCCGCAGGCCGGATGATATTATCATCGTCCAACCGCATTATCGCGGTGCAGGGCATTGCCGGGGCAGGCAAGAGCAGCCTTCTTAAACCCGTCTCGCAGCTTTTTGGCGAGAATGGTAAAACGGTTCTGGGTCTCGCCGTCCAGAATACGCTCGTCCAGATGCTCGAACGCGATACCGGGATTGCGTCGATGACCCTGGCGCGCTTCATCGGAAGTCACAAAACCTCCTACAGGAGGGAGCGGATAAAAATGCTCTCACAGAAGCCAAAGCCGCCATGAAAGACCATGTGCTGGTGCTCGACGAGGCCTCGATGGTATCCAATGTCGAAAAAGAAAAGCTGGTCCGGCTCGCAAACCTGCTCGAGGTAGACCGTCTGGTGATGATCGGGGACAAGAAGCAGCTTGGCGCTGTCGATGCCGGCAAGCCCTTCGCGCTTGTGCAGGCCTCGGGCATTGATACCGCAAAATGATCACCAATTTGCGCGCGCGTGATAAAATATTACGCCGCGCACAATATTCAGCCCAGGCCGGAAATATCGGCGAGGCCATGTCCTATTTGAAGGACCATATTATCGAAACCAAAGAGGGCAGCGCCCTGATCGCTGCCGAACGCTGGCTCGCGCTCTCTCCGCACGAACGGCAATCCACGGCCATTTATGCATCTGGACGGGCACTGCGCACCGCAGTCAATGAAGCGGTGCAAACCGGGCTTAAACAAAATGATGAACTGGGAAAACGCGGGCTAAAACTGGACACCTTCTCCCGCGTCAACAACACCCGTGAGGAACTGCGCTATGTTCACAGCTACAAGCCGGGCATGATGATCGAACTTAAAGCGCCGGATAGAAGTCAGCGTCTTGGCAAGGGTCAATATGATGTCATCTCGGTAGATGAACGCGCAAAGCAGCTTGTTCTTAAAGATCGCAAGGGCAGGGAGCGGAGCTTCCAGGTTGGCAAACTTCGCGCCAATGCATCTGAAGATCAGATCGCTTTATTTGAAAAGAAGCAGCTCGATATTTATGCCGGTGATAAAATTCGCTGGACCGATAGCGATCACAAACGCGGTTTATTCAATGCGGATCAGGCAAATATTACGGCAATAGATAATGATCATGTTCACTTACGAACATCTTCCGGCATGGAGCATCGACTCGCCCATAAGACCCTATGCTAAAGCGCATTGATCTAGCTTACGCGCTCAATGCCCATATGGCGCAGGGGCTGACTTCTGATCGCGGGATTGCGGTCATGGATAGCCGCGAGCGTAATCTTTCCAACAAGCAGACATTTCTGGTCACGATTACCAGATTGCGGGATGGTTTAACGCTGATCGTTGATAACCGCGAGAAACTGGAAACCGCAGTCGAGAAAAATGAAGGCGTAAAAACATCAGCGCTCGAAGTGACTAAGCGACTTGGTAAAGCCGCAGCCACGGGTCTTGCTAAAGGAATTGAAACCGCGCCCAAAGAACCGCAAAAGGAGCAGCGAGAACTGGAGAAAGAGCATAGCAAACCATTGGATATGGGGATTTAGTTTAGTTCAGAGTGACATATTTCTCAAAGCGCGCGACCAAACCAAAGTACCCGGCCTGCGATATGGACGGTGCTGCGATCAATATCCTCCCAGGTCGGATAAGTCGGGTTATCACTGGCGATGGTAATGAAGGGACTATCGGGTCTTAGCGCAATGCGCTTGACCACCAATGTATCATCGATCCGCATAACATAGATCCCATCGCGGAGCCGGGAACCATGGTCGGAAGCATCTACGAGAACGTCATCTCCGTCCGACAATGTTGGTTCCATGGAATCGCCCATGACGCGGACGACCGAAAGGCTGACGCCTCTAGCCGGTGTCAGTTTGCGCAGCCAGCGTTCATCAAAAGAGAAACGCGTTTTCCTATCCTCGCTTGTCGCCAGCGCGCCATGCCCTGCAGAGACATTGACATCGAGCACAGGGACTTCGACCATTCCGTCACTGCCAGTTGGCGGCGGCCCGCCCAACAGTTGTTCGTCAATACCGTAAAAGCTCGCTAGCCTAAGTCTGTCCTCCGGGTCCAGCTTGCGCGGCGAACCGCGCTTTATGAACTGCTGGATATAGGCAGCATTACGGCCAAGCATTTTTGAGAGGCCGGAATAATCATCCCCGTTTTGGCGGATCAGCCGATCCAGAGTTTCTCGTACATCATCCATGTTTTGTGCCTTTCGACCCCTCAATAGGATTTATCCTAGACAATATGCAATCTTCCTACTAGGAACATAACAAGAACACAAGTAATTTATGATTCGAGGAGGCCTCATTTGAAACTGTTGGATCGTATCGAAAAGCATCTGAAGCGGACGCATATGTCGCCGACGCGGTTTGGCAGACGTGCTGTCGGTGACCCGAGATTTGTATTGGATTTAAGGGAAGGGCGTAGGCCGCGGGCTAGGACGTTGATGAGAGTGGAGGATTATTTGCAGAAACAAGAATAGTCTAGTTTTGATGATATCAGCTGACATTGTTGACTCTTTTGAAGTAAGCGGCACCTATATAAACTCATCAATGAAAAATATTAGCAAATCTCCAGACATGTGCGCGTTCTGCGCATATTGCTCAAGTTACGGCAAGTTGAGCATGTCTCATGCCATTCCAAAGGCAGCGTTCAAGACAATGCTTAGAGCGGGCAGTGGAAAGGCCATTGGTATTCCCAAAGGAGACGGGGACGTGCATTTGACGAGTGACACCGGCGAGGCGCCTTTACTTTGTGAAAAATGCGAAAATGATTTTAATCGCAATTTTGACGGACCGTTGACCAACGCATTAAAAGTGCTGGAAAATGAGATTAAAAGGCAAGGTCTTCGGACTACTATAGATTTTCCAGCCAATCAAATGGCCCATGCTGTTGGTTCAGTGGCGTGGAGAATAGCCCGGTCGGATGCCCTGATGTTCAGTGAAGTCGTGTTAAGCTCAAAGCATATGGAAGAACTGGACGCGTTGATACGTTTGCCTTCGGATGAAGTTTTGAAACACTGTACGGTCCGAATTGGACGCCTTATTGACAAAACGCCTCGAAAATCTGGCGGATTTGGTGACGAATGGATGGGGCAATTCATGAAAGGACCGGAAGTTTTCTCTACACAAAAGAAGCGAAATGGAAAATTTGGTCATTTTATGATGGATTGGACCATGTTCGGCTTTATTGTCCACATTATCGTACCCCGGCTTCCTTATCCCAAGAGCAAAAATTCGGAGGGCTTAAACGCGGGGCGACCCAGATCAGAGCAGTTCCCGTTGATATGCTGGAATATCCTCCAATGAGGGATGCGCTTGTCGCCGGCTTTGCAGCGCAGGAAGAGGATAGACTAAGTCCAGCTCTAAAGAAAAGAGCCGACAAACGATCGAAAAATTAATCATGTTTGATTCAAGGTTCGGCATACATTTCTTCCGGTCTCAAATCACAACTTACGCTTTTGGCAATCCCACAAGGTGTCTGCGAGTGTTGCTTTTGCATGAGTAAATCTGCGCTTCATATTCACCGGCTAACAGAAGTTAGTAATATGTTTGACGATGGGAAAGAAAGCCCGATGGATTGAATAGAATGCTGATGTAGAGAGTGCATGCATGTGAAATTGGTAAAAATAGTCATGGGCTCAAAGGCTTCAGCAATCATTAAACCGACGGCAAATCGTTCTATGATTAGCAAAAATAACCGGATATTTGGAGCCTAAACATGCGAGATACGAGTTTTGGATCATGAGGATTGGAATAGTACGCTGTCGACGATGCTTAATCGCTTGACTGTGGATTAGCCGGATCACACATTCTAGTTATGGCAGAGCAAAAAACGGCGAGAGCGGATCCAGCCCAGCCTCCAGAGGTGGTGCAGGAGTTTATATCGAGGGAGAACTTGGTGCATACTACCTCTTAGCCTTGCTCGCCGGAACGGAACCGCGCGGAATGCCCGGGACAAAGCTCACCATTGTCCGATTCCAAGGGACCGAACAGGGCTATGCGATGGATGATCTAATCCTTGAAGGTAAAAGCCGCGCTGGCGACGCGCTACTTGAGATTCAATCAAAGCGGAATATCGCCTTCACTCGAAAAGATGCGACCTTCGCAGAGGTGGCAATGCAGATTGCTCGTACCCAAAAGCGGGATTTGCCAGATGAACGACACCTTCTAGCGGTTGCAACTCAGCGACAAAGTAAATCCATCTCCGGACCGTACCAAGACGTCCTCCTCTGGGCTAAGACGGCGGAGAGTGGTCGCCAGTTTTTCGATAGGGTTGCGGCTAAAGGCGTCGCAAGCGACGCGATGCGCTCTTTCGTCGCCACCTTTAGGTCAAATTTGCTCGCTGCAGGAGTGGTCGATGACGACGATGTCATTTGGAAACTTATGCGCCGCTTCGCAATCTTGGTCTTTGATTTTGAGTCGATAGCGCCACTTGCTCGCCTGCATGCACTAGCGTTGGCTCAGCAGGTGCTCGCAGATAAGGATATCTCACGGGCTGAAAGTCTCTGGAGTGAACTCATTGAGATTTCGATCTCTATCGCGAAAGTTGGGGGTGCGATCAGCCGGGATGAACTTCGCGCGAAGCTGGTTGATCGCGGCTTTAGTCTCGCTGGCGACCGGGACTATAGGCCAGCGCGCGCTCGTTTAGCTGATCTGGCCCGAATGACGTTAGCCGGGATAGGCACAACGGTTGGAGGTGTTACACTCACGCGCCACGAGGCCGTGGACAGCCTAAACACGGCGCTTGAAGAACACCGCTTCATCGAGCTACGTGGCGGACCGGGTGTCGGCAAGTCGGGTGTCCTGAAGCTGGTGGCGGAGCGTATCGGACGCGAGGCACGGGTGATCGTTCTCGATCAAATTTCGACGCCCGCTGGCGGATGGCTGTCGTTCTCCCAGGCGATCGGTGTTCCTGGAACCGTCAGCGAATTCTTCAATGATCTCGCGGCGAGCGGCGGCGGTCTCATAGTGATCGATGGCCTGGAGATGTTCTCAGACCCGGGTAGCCAGCGGACAGTCAACGAGTTGCTGCGGGAGGCGTCGGCCGTCACCGGCTTTTCTGTCGTAGTAACGGCGCGCGCCACCGCAGATCCTAACACCAACCGGTGGATCGCCGACGACGTTATTGATGCCTTTGATGGAATTCGCTCCGTTTCGGTTGGAGAGTTGACCGATGAGGAAGTCGAAACTCTTTCGGAAGGTGCGCCAGAACTTCGTGCAATCCTAGCTTCTGGACATCCGGCTGCCAACATCTCCCGTAATCTTTACCGTCTATCGCGTCTGATCAAAGTACCGTTGTCCGCCGACATCCGAACAGAGGCAGCTTTGGCCAGCCAGTGGTGGGCAACGGCAGACAATGCGCCCGACGACGCGATAAGAGCGGGGCAGCGTATCATCGCCGAGCTGGCGGAGATAAGCCTAAATGGCGGAAACACGATGGAGTTGCGCGATGACTCCGCTGCTCGCACTCATCTAATCGGATCGCTAACTCTAACCGAGTCCCATCGCGATCAACTCGCGTTCTATCACGATGTGCTCCGCGACTGGGGGATTGGGAACTACGTCCACGAGAATCACAAGAGACTTGCCGAAACCGATTTCACGGTGCCCGCATCTCCGCGGGTCGCACGCGGCGTCGAATTGGCTGCTCGCCTCTCACTGGAGATGTCTGATGACTGTACTCAATGGCTGAGCCTTCTCGACATACTTTCCCCGGCGGGAGCCCATAGCTCTTGGCGACGAAATGCTTTGCTGGCGATTGTGCGTTCAGAAGTTGCCGAAGACTTACTCGAACGCTGTAGTATGGCATTGCTTGCTCGGGGCGGAAGCCTCTTCACAGAGCTCGTAACGGTAATTGCGGCGGTTGATACGATCTCTACGGCAGAACTTTATGCGTCAATGAAAATAAAACCGGCAACCCTGTCCCGAAATCGTTCCGTACCAATATGACCGGCACTGGTTACAGGTTGTTAAAATGGGTGCTAGCTCATCGGGTTGAAATTCCGATCCATGCGATCAGTGCGGTCATCGACCTCGTTAAGTTGCAAATATTGACCCTTCAGGCGCTCACCAATCTCGGTTCGTCAACCGCAACGATGCTCTTCGGTTGGTTGGGTCAGCTCGACGTGCGGGAGGCGGACATCACTATTCCAACAGATTCTACGATAGAGCGGATGGAAAGCGGTACTCGACGGAGAATGATTGAAGATCTTCGATCTATCACGCTCATGCTATCCGCACTCTCGCCGAATTCTGCCAAAGCATATCTAAAGAAAATCAATGCGGATCGTGACACCCATAAGGTGAAGGCTATACGTCAGTTCAGCGCGGTCGTGGCGTCGGTCGCCCCGGTCGAGTTGGTCAATCTTGTTGCAAACAGCCTCATTGAGCCGAGCCGCCGCAAAAGCTCGCTCCACGGGGGGAAGAGAGGCCGTGTTTTAGTTTTGCCGACAGTGACTATCTCCCTGCATCGCCCGCGCAACCTCCGTTTCTCGATCTGCTAACCGCATCACCGGAGAACGGGCTGGCGCTAGTGCGTCGCCTCGTTAGCTCGGCGGGCGAGGCTTACAGCGAAGGAGCGGACCCTGGAGAAAACGGATTCACCCTCGTGTTTGACGACGGGCCGCGCTTTTTTCCCTGGACAGAGACCTACTTCTGGTCCCGCGACCAAGCCCGAGAATATTCTGTCGCTTCCGGGCTAAAGGCACTTGAGGCATGGAGCCACAGGCGGCTCGATGACGGCGAACCAGTTGATGCAGTAGTGGCCGATATTCTGGGTCCAGAAGGGAGCTGTTCTGCCTATCTTTTGGTTGCGATTGATGTGCTACTCTCGCATTTTGATGAAGGCCGTGAAGCGCTGGTACCATTTCTTGCCTGTCCCGAGCTTCTTGCCATCGATAAAACCCGAGCCGTGCACGATCAAGTAGGCAATGATCTGTTGTTATTTGGCGAGAAGGAACCCGCAGGGCTTGTAACGCTTGCTGACCTCAGAGCACGTCCGTCGCGTGAAACTCCGCTTTCCGATGCGTTATTCGCCTATCTTCGGGACGATGAGGTAGGAAACACGTTGCGCAAGCGCTTAGCTCACGCAGCTTCGACACTCGAACCATATGCGACATATTCGGATTTTTCTGATGCTCGTTTTGCCGGACGGCATGCGCTCAACTATCTCGATCTCTCGAACTGGAAGGAAATCAAGAACGGTCAGCTGATGTACCAGTCGCCGTCAAACGAAGCGGCGCATCTCGCGCAGATGCAGGCACATGGCAGCCAGTTGGCTCAGACTTCCGAGAAGGCAGCGCGTATCGATCTCGCGATCGATGGCGGTGAATATGCGACCACCGAAACCGCGCGCTTGGCGGTAGAGTACGCAGCCGGCGATTTGCCCGATGAGAGTGATACCGATGTGCTGAAGTCGCGCTCGACACGCCTCACAGTGACTGCGTTACTAGTCGCGCGCGACGGCGAAGACGATCTGCTTGAATCGCACGAAGATTGGGTGCGGGAGGTCATCCGGCGCGCCCTCGAGGAGGAGAAAGATCACTATTCCGGTTCTCAGAAAACATTGCGCTTCAACAGACCTGCAATCGGTGCGCTTGCGCTTCTGCATCTTTGGAGGAGACGTGGATTAAAAAAGGATCGGGACAAACTAGTCTCAATCGCCGCGCAGAGGAATCGAGCTAATCTTCCTGCATTTGCAGCAGCTCTCTCCATGATCGCGGAAAAAGACCCCCGGTTGTTTAAAGCAGCCATGCGAGCGGCGTTCGCAGGCTTTGTCTGGCGATGGCACCCGCACAATGAGGACGATGCGGTTCAAAAATGCTTCGAGAAGGACCGCGATGCTACTGTGCAGGAGGCTGTGGCTGCCGAGGTCGCTTGGCTTGACGGTGCCGAGGAACCGGCTTGGCCGACCTTCCCGGATGAGAATCCTATCCTGCTAAACTCGCACCGGCCCCGGACTTTACTAGGGAAACAGGCAGAACTAGATAAAGATTTGCCCGAGGAATCGGACAACGCTGACGCAGGACTACATGTTGAGAGCCAGTCAGCCGCACGGTGGCTTAGTTTACTTAGCCATGCTGATCGCGAGTATTTTGATTGGGGCGGCGAAATAGTTTCGGCTTATGCGAGATGGAGCGCCAGAATAAACGGCGCAAATTTGCCGACAGACGCCGACATTGACCGTTCCGCAAACGAATGGAATACCCAGTTCTATTCCTTGTTCGCGGAGACGCTGATGGATGCGGAGCCTGAGCAATTTGAAGAACTTGTCGGTCAGATTACCGATCTGCCGGATAAGTGTTTTGCGGATGTAGCTGAAACCGTGCTTCATAGGGCCGATGTGCTTTACTTTAATGACGCCACACGATTACCTGATCGAGCCGTCGAGTTGCGGCGGCGCATGGTGACCCGCGTAATGGCGTTGCAACGCTGGCGATACAATTATTCTCCAGGCGATCTCTCGATTGACTACGACACTGGCGGGGTAGTTGCGAAGATACTGTTCAATACACACGACCCTTTCAATGGTACAAGCAGTTACTTGGTTCCTGCGGTTGCAGACAGGCTGGACCCGTTGCTCATTCCAATTCGTGTCCTTCAGTCTGGAGGGCCGACGAGCTTCGTAGCTCTATGCACAATGAATGTGGTTCTTATCGCTCCACGCGCGCGGCATCTGGATTTCCTCCTTACGGCGACCGAGGCATGGATGGTGCGATTGCCTTCTGACCAAGGTCTGTGGGTTACGATGGGAATTGGCGGCAAGATCGTCGAATGGTTTGAGGCCGCAATCGCTGAGGAGCCAAACCTCATCAGGCCCGATCATCCGCAACGAGCTCGTATGGATTATGTCTTAGGATGTCTGATTTCGGTGGGGATTGCAGAAGCTCATAAGTTAGAGAAACAGGTCGAGGATGCCGCTAAAACCGATTCTCACGTTCTAGGTTAGAAGACACATGTTGAATAAATGCAATTGTAGGAACTTCGATAGCATGATAGAAATTTTCATATGACTAAATTGCTACTCAAGAAACCTGAGCCTTTTCTTTTCCGCTTTGCACAGCCCAGATCTGCTGATGCGGAGATGCCGGGTCATTATTGCGATGAGCAAAAAGTCTGGGTTTTGGAAACGGTGACTGGCGAACGTCCGATAATTGAAATCGACGGAGGGTCACTGATTGCCACACAAAGTAAAACTATGACGCAGGTTGAAACCGATGACGATGATTATGACAACGCTGCAATGGTGGAAACTTCGACATACACCAAAGTCAGACAAGAAGCAGATGATCAAGACGCGCAATCTGGCCTGCTTGAGCTCCAAACCAAGACTGAGGTTGTTCAAGAAAGAGACGATGAAGTTGACCCTGTCATTTGAGTTTTAGGGCTGACATCTCTTGATCCTGCTCGCGACCAACAAGCGTGATGTTACGACGGATTTTGTAGTCCAAGAAATGCGCCGCCGGGAGATCGCCTTCTTTCGATTAAACACTGAGGATATTGGTGATTTTCAGATCGATATGATTGATGGCAACCCTGCCATAATGCGCTTAACTAGGGCTTCGGAGGCGCTTGACCTATGTAAGATAACAGCGGCCTATTACCGAAGGCCAGGACGCCCTGAATTTGCAGAAACCGATGAAGCAATCGTATCTTATCTAACGGCCGAATGGTCTGCAGTTCTCCGCAGTATGTGGAATGCGCTAGAAGGTCGTTGGCTTAATTCGCCTTTCTCGATCCTCCGAGCTGAGGACAAACCCAGACAGTTAAAACTCGCGCGACAAGCCGGACTGTCCGTTCCTGCTACTCTCGTGTCCAATAATTTCTCAACTTTACATGAATTCTCATCAAGTGACTCCACCGTAGTCAAGCCACTGCGCCATGCACTGATCGAGAAAGGTAATAGAGGCAGTGTCGTATTTACTAGCCAGCTCGTAGGACTGGATGAAACAGATTGTGAGGCGATTAATCGGGCACCAATTATTGCTCAAACAGAAATACGCAAGCGTTGCGATATTCGAGTAATCGTAGTTGATGACAATTTGTTCGCCACAGCCATAGGTTCACAGGATCACGAAGAAACGCAAACCGATTGGCGCCGTGGAGTTAGAACTGACCTGTCCCACGACTCAATCAAACTTCCAAAAACATAGAGTTATCCTGTCTCTCGGTTGTAAAATTGCTCGGCTTAAGGTTTGCTGCCATTGATCTTATAGAAGATCTGGAAGGGCATTATTGGTTTCTGGAGGCTAATCCCAATGGTCAATGGGCTTGGATTGAACAGAAGACCGCGGCGCCAATCTCCGCTGCTATAGTGGATGGATTAGCGCGATGAATTGGCGGAAATTAATTGATATAATATTTCCATATATTGAAACACTACCGGACGATCAGGTTGAGAAGGATAAAGAAAGACTGGCTGAGGATCTCGCATCCATAAATTCTGCCAAATTTCGGCAGAACGAGGAACATGCACTGGACGAAGCCCGCCGCGTTGCTGCGTCTGAAGATCAGCGAGTGAAGACCGCAGAGAGTAAAGCGACCACGTATCTTGCAGTTCTCGCGGCACTAGTGCCTCTCCTGATTACGCTACAATCAACCTATTGGGAGAGCAAAGCTGGCCCAGCTCCTAGCGGATTGAAGTTTGTGGTGCTGATAACAGCTATGGTTTACGTTATGGCCGCTGGATATCATTCTTTTAAGGCGCTCCAAGTATCTGGTTTCCAGCGGGTTGGCGAAGCTGATGTAGCTTCAGCGTGGGGGTCCAGTCGGCCATTGGCACGTTTGACGCGCAATATTTTGTTAGCATCAAGGCGATCTCGTGATGTTGTGAACTCAAAGGTGACACGCATACGAGTCATTCATCACCATCTGCTGCGAGCATTTGTCGCGTTTATTCTTTTACTCCTGCTGGACCCATTATTCTATTCCTTGGGGTATAGAGTCCAAAAACGACCGATGATGAGCGCGGCCAAACAGTCGTTATTGAAAGCAATGCGTATTTAAATGAAAAACCAGGCGCCTATTTGTATCCTGGCAAGGATGAAATCAAACAATCAGGCAGGAAATCAGAAGAATCTGTCAAAAGTATATTAGTTAAGCCTGCTGACAAAACAAAAATAAATGAGTTCCGAATCCAGCCACATGCAGCTTGGAGAAATAGCCGAAATTGACCAGGAAGCGGACTGACACGTTGTTAAAAGTTGCTATTTATTGCATTATTTCAATTGGTATTACCAGCTATAGGTCGCGCCAAACAATACGTCTTTGTCCTTACAAATTATAGCTCGAAGAAACCAATGTATAAGGTAGGAATTGCAGGATTCGCTGTTTCTCTCGATTGCTTTTTGGCGGGAAGTGCCCAAAGTTCAGACCGTCCACTGGGAGTGCGCGGCGAGGAGGTCTTTCAATGTTACTTTCCGACGCAAGCTTTTTGCTAGATGCAGGGTAGAGCGGGTGGCGAAACTGGTCCTAACGATCAGTTCGCCAAATGCGAGATGGAAGGCTTCTGCGCATTTATACTTGGTCGCGACATGTTTGGGCCTAGCTGGCCTAGTCTAACGTCTCTCTAACTGGTATTGAAAACACGGATGAAGGCACGTCAATGAACGAAGACCAACGGGCGACTCTAAAACTGCTCCCTGAGCCGGGCGCGCCCCGCATTTGGCGAAACTGGCTCGCTTCAAAAGGTAGTGAGAATCCTTATTGGATAAGTGAATACCCCCTCTACTCGGATGCATGGTTCACCGCCGAGGCCCGCGATCGCGGACCATTCAACATTCTCAATGCCTTGGCGCAGACTACCCATTCAGGCGGGAAGCATGAATGGAAGCCAGCGCTCATTCTTCGTGTCGCCCACCACCTTCCTGGTGAAATGCCCGACATGAGCGTGACATCAGCGAAACATTATCATGGTGGCTGGCTTCCCGACGAAGTTGCTGCTCTCCTCTCGCTTGAGTTGGGCCTTCGAATAGTAGCAGGACCAGAAGTGCGCGAGTTTGGCGCCGATAATGATCCGCTCGGACGACCGAGGACGTATGCCTCGGCGCTCCTTCCATCGCTTCCACCGCGCTTGGGCCCGCCCCAGATGCAAAGTCTGTTCGGCACACGCAGCCTCACCGACGTTACCTTATTTGACACGCTGCCGACGCTCTCGGCTGCTGCAGCGACTACACTCGTTAAGAGCGCCCGGACATATCAGCAGGCACTGTGGATCGCAGACACGACCCCAGAGACCGCTTGGCTCTTGCTCGTTTCCGCGATCGAGATTGCTGCGGGCTTCTGGGATGCTTCCCGTATGTCACCGGCAGAAAAGCTCAAGCACAGCAAACCTGGCCTCGTTGCAATTCTTCAAGACAATACGGACTCTGACCTCGTAAGCAAGGTCGCTGAAGAACTGCATCAGGTCATTGGCTCCACGGGAAAATTCATAAGCTTTAGCACTACATTTATGCCCGAACCTCCTCCTACTCGTCCGACAATGGAACGGTTCGATTTTGGAAAGCGCTCCTATAGGGACGCCATCACCAAGATATACGACCACCGCTCTAAAGCCCTTCACGACGGAACCCCGTTCCCATCGCCTATGTGCCATCCACCTCGGGATTATGGCAAGGGCGAGGCTCCTTGGGAGAAGCCAGGCGGTCTGGGAGCTGCATCGCATGGTGCAAGCTGGCGTGAAGAGGAGTTCCCCATGCATCTCCATCTCTTTGCCTACATTGTGCGAGGAGCTCTGATTAACTGGTGGCAATCCCTGATTTCAGATTAAGCTCGAGATAGATCCGAGCAACAATTTCGCTATGATTTTGCGAAAAACCAGCCGTTGTTTCAGCTCACCGCTATACGGATAAGACGAAGCCTTGTGACCATCGCCCAGCAGTCGGCAAACACCAAGCCTGCTTATTGGAATAAAGACACGCGAAACATAGTAGGAGAATGAGCGCAAAATATGAACTATGTCCGAATTTAATTTGCAGAATGACTAGGGTCAGGACTCATTAA
>NZ_PYIA01000162.1:0-22646 GCF_013265645.1 Sphingopyxis sp. BSNA05
GGGGCGCTCGACGCAAACGGGGAGGAGTTGTTATCGAATTCCGTTCGTCCTGAGCCTGCCGAAGGACCTGATGCAGCGGAGAGCGATGCTTCAACAAGCTCAGAACGAACGGCTCCCCCGCCGCAAGTCGCCCCCATCCTCGCCATGACCCCGCGCGGAAAACCGCTCACCCAGGCCCGCGTCCGCGAAATTGCCGCCGGTCCCGGCGTCACCATCATCTGCGGCCGATTCGAGGGGTTCGACGAACGCCTGTTCGAAGGCCGGCCAATCGAGGAAGTCTCGATCGGCGACTATGTCCTGTCCGGCGGAGAAATGGGCGCTCTGGTGCTTTTAGACGCTTGCATTCGGCTGCTGCCCGGGGTAATGGGCGCGTCTTCTAGCGGAGATGACGAGAGTTTCGAACACGGAATACTCGAATATCCGCAATATACCCGACCTCAAATATGGGAAGGGCGCATTATCCCTGAAGTCTTGCGATCGGGGGATCATGCGAAAATAGCTGCTTGGCGGAAACAAAGGGCAGAGGAAGATACACGGCTAAGGCGGCCGGATTTATGGGAGCGTCACAGGGATGCTCCGGATCAGTCGCCCTCTGGTGCGCAGGAAAAAGATAAAGATAAGGAATAGGTCATGAACCTGATTCAGACGTTGGAAAAAGAAGCAGTAGACGCATTTGTAGCGTCCAAGGAAGTTCCCGAATTTCGCGCTGGTGATACGCTGCGCGTCGGTGTTCGCGTCGTCGAAGGCGAGCGCGTTCGTACCCAGAATTTTGAAGGTGTGTGCATCGCACGGACCAATCGCGGCATGGGCTCCAACTTCACCGTACGCAAAATGTCGTTCGGCGAAGGCGTCGAGCGCGTATTCCCGCTCTACTCCCCGAATATTGAAAGCATCACCGTGGTTCGCCGCGGTATCGTGCGTCGTGCGAAACTTTACTATCTGCGCGGCCGGACTGGTAAACGGGCCCGTATTGCGGAACGCCGTTTGAACCAGCCAGCGAAAGGCACCGAAGCGAAATAAGCTACGCTTCTCTAAAAAGTTTCAAACAGCCGGTTCTCCCCACAGGAAAACCGGCTGTTTTAATATCAGCAACAGGAAAAGTTTCATGGGTTACAAAATCGCAGTTGTTGGCGCTACCGGGAATGTCGGGCGCGAAATGCTCAACGTACTGGTCGAGCGTGAATTCCCCTATGACGAACTGGCTGCCGTCGCTTCGTCCCGCTCGCAGGGCAGCGAAATCGAAATTGGCGACACCGGCAAGATGCTCAAGGTCCAGAATATCGAGCATTTCGATTTCTCTGGATGGGATATTGCCCTGTTTGCTGCCGGTTCCGGTCCGACCAAGGAATATGCGCCCAAGGCTGCGGCCGCCGGTTGCGTGGTGATCGACAACAGCTCGCTCTACCGCATGGATCCGGACGTGCCCCTCATCGTGCCGGAAGTGAACCCCGAGGCGATCAGCGGCTATACCAAGCGCAACATCATCGCGAATCCCAATTGCTCGACCGCCCAGATGGTTGTGGCTCTGAAGCCGCTCCACGATGCAGCGACAATCAAGCGGGTTGTGGTTTCCACTTATCAGTCGGTTTCCGGCGCGGGCAAGGGCGGCATGGACGAACTGTTCGAACAGTCTCGTGCCATTTTCGTCGGCGATCCGAAAGAAAACCACGTCTTCACCAAGCAGATTGCGTTCAACGTGATCCCGCATATCGACGTGTTCCTCGACGATGGTTCGACCAAGGAAGAGTGGAAAATGGTCGTCGAGACCAAGAAAATCCTCGATCCCAAGATCAAGCTGACCGCGACCTGCGTGCGCGTGCCGGTCTTTGTCGGTCACAGCGAGTCGATCAATATCGAGTTTGAAAAAGAATTGTCCGCCAAGGACGCCCAGAAAATCCTGCGCGACGCGCCCGGCATCATGCTGGTCGATAAGCGCGAGGACGAAGGCTATGTCACACCGGTCGAATGCGTCGGCGACGGCGCCACCTTCATCAGCCGCGTGCGCGAAGATCCGACGGTCGAGAACGGCCTGAACATCTGGTGTGTCAGCGACAATCTGCGCAAGGGCGCAGCGCTCAACGCGGTGCAGATTGCAGAGCTGCTCGGTCGGAAGCATCTGAAG
Source organism: Sphingopyxis sp. BSNA05 (assembly GCF_013265645.1). Lineage (NCBI taxonomy): Bacteria > Pseudomonadati > Pseudomonadota > Alphaproteobacteria > Sphingomonadales > Sphingopyxidaceae > Sphingopyxis > Sphingopyxis sp. BSNA05. Next base: position 2,123 of record NZ_PYIA01000162.1, read on the forward strand.
AAGGGCTAGTGCGCCGCGCTGGCCGCTTCGGCTGAATCAACTTTCATCCGCTGGGGTTTCTTCATCAGGAACACCAGCGGAACACACAAACCGGTAACCACCGCCATCAGCCAGAAATCTCCGAGATAGGCGATCATCAGCGCCTGCCGGTTCACCTCGCCGTCGATCATCATCATCGCCTGCTCACCATATTGGCCGAGCCGAGCAATGCTGGTCGGGCTCAGTGGCGAGAGCCGTGCTTCGGTTACATTGGCGGCGAGATCGGCGTGGCTGGTCTGCCAGTTGCGGCCGAGCAGCCCGACAAATACCGCTATCCCGACCGAAGCCCCGATCGTCCGCGAAAGATTGAGCAAGCTGGCGGCGTCGGTTCGCAGCGCGGACGACAGAGTGGAAAAAGCCAATATGTTCATCGTGACGAATAGCGCGCCCATCCCGAGGCCCTGGACGACGCCGCTGGTGATCACCGGCCAGCGGTCCATTTCCAGGCTCCACCCGGTCATCATCCAGGCCGAATAGGAAGCCAGCGCCATTCCGGTCGCAACGACGAACCGTGCGTCGGCAACGGTCGCCAGGCGACTGCCGATGGCCATGCCCAGAAACACACCGACGCCACGCGGCGCCAATATTATGCCCGCATCAATCGGGGTATAATGATAGATATTCTGCAACATCGGCGGCAGCAGGGCCATGGTGGAAAACATCGAGACGCCGGCAACGATCATCAGCAGCATCGCGGTGACCAGATTGCGGTCCCGGAACAGATCGCGCGACAGGAACGGATTTCGCGCTGTCGACATGTGGATGGCGAACATCCACAGGGCAGCGGCGGCAATGCCGAATTCAATGATGATCTCCCAGCTTTCAAACCAGTCCTCGCCATTGCCGCGATCGAGCATCAGCTGGAAAGAGGCCATGAAGGCGGCGAACAAGGCAAATCCGAACAGGTCAAACTTGCGCCGGGCAATCGGTCGCGAGGGGAGCAGTGTCCAGAGCATGATGAAAGTAATGATCCCCAGCGGAACATTGATCAGGAAAATCCATTCCCAGCTGTAATTTTCTGTCAGATAGCCGCCGATGATCGGCCCGGTGATCGGCGCAATCATCACGCCCATGCCCCATATCGCCATGGCTCTGGGGTGGTTTTTCGGCGGATTGATGTCGAGCATCACCGTCTGCGAGAGCGGCATCACAAAGGCACCGGAAAGGCCCTGCATCACCCGGTAAAAGACCAGCATTTCCAAACTGGTAGCAGTGGCGCACAGCAGCGAGGACAGAGTGAAGCCGGCGATCGACCAGAGAAACAGCTTGCGCGAGCCGATCCGGTCCGCGACCCAACCGGTGATCGGAATGGCGACCGCCGAGGCCAATATATAGCTGGTCAATACCCAGGTCACCGTGTCGAGCGTGGCGCCCAAGCCCGACTGCATGTGCGGGAGCGCGACATTGGCGATCGTTGAATCGAGTATCTGCATGATATTGCCGAGCATGACGGCAATGGTGAGCAGGACCCGGTTGTCTACCGGCAGCGCTGCTTCATCGGGATTTTGCGTGTTCACTCTTTACCAGTGCGCAGATCGACGGTTACCTCCGCAGAAATCCCCGCAATTAACTGCCGCGGCGAGGGATCCACGATCCTGATCCGCACGGGAACGCGCTGTGTGACCTTCACCCAGTTGGCATTGGCATTCTGGGCCGGCAGGACGGAGAATTCCGATCCGGTGCCCGCACCGATGCTATCGACACGGCCGTTGAGTTCCAGCTCCGGATAAGCGTCGAAGGTGATTTTGCTTTCTGACCGACCTTCATCCTGGCGAGGTCGGTTTCCTTGAAATTGGCCTCCACCCAGCTGTTCTTGTCGTCCACGATGGAAAGCGCCGGCAGTCCGGAGACCATCATCTGCCCGATTTGCAGCCGGGTAGACTGGGCGACCCGTCCGGCGACCGGAGCCACCACCCGCGTGCGTTCGAGATCGAGCAAGGCCTGATCCCGGGCGGCTCTGGCCTCGGCAACATCCGGATTTTCGCCCGGAGCGGCTGACCCCGTTGACAGGCGTGACCTGGCCGCGACGACATCCGCCTGTGCGGATTTTAATCTGGCTCTGGCCAGATCGACTTCATGCTGGGCGGCGTCGAGCCGGGCCCGGGTGGTAAAGCCCTTCGCCATCAAGGCCGCCTGCCGCTGATAGTTGGACTGGGCGAAGGCAATGTCCTGTCGCGCGACCTCTATGTCCACGCCGCTCACCTGATAATCGGTGCGGAGATTCTGGACTTCGACCTGTGCGGCGGCGATGCGCGCATTGCTTTGCGCGACGGTCAGTTCAAAGGGCGCTGGGTCTATCGAAAAAAGCAGATCGCCGGCCGCCACCTGCTGGTTTTCCTCGACCGCCACTTGCACGATTCTTCCGCCAACCTCGGGAGAAATGGACACGATATCCTGCTGCACATAGGCATTGTCGGTGGAAGCGTAACGGTCGCTGGCGATCCAGTAATAAATACCCAATGTTGCGAGCAAGAGCGGCACCGACAGCATCAATATCCAGCGGCCGATATTGCGGCCAGTCGATCGCCGGGAGGCGGGGTCGGGGGCCGGCCCTTCAGTCACAGGCGTGATATCGATGTCCGGATTGGGATTGTCAGCCATTGGCGGTCCGCTTCTCTTCTGAATCATCGTCATCGATGGATTGCAGGTTGGCGCGGAAACGCTCGAGCAAATGATGGAGCTTTTCCTGTTCCGCCGGCGGCACGTCGTGCAGCGCTTCCTGCAGCAATTGCTCGCCAATCGGCTGCAACTGCTCGGTCAGGGCGATGCCCTTGGGGGTGAGATATAATTTCCATGCGCGCCGGTCGGCGGGGTCGGCCCGGCGTTCGACCATATCTGCGGCCTGCAAACGGTCGACCATCCGGCACAGCGCCATTGCGTCCAGTTCCAGCATGTCGGCCAGCGCGCTCTGGTTGATCCCTTCATGGCGTTGCAGCCAGGTCAGCACCCGCCATTGCGGACGGGTGATGCCAATTGCCTTGGCCCGCTTGTCGAAGGTCCGGCGGATCAGGCGGGAAATATCGCCGACCAGAAATCCCATATTATCGCTCATCCGGGTAATTTAATAACATATGTTATAATAAGCAATGATTAGCTTTGAAATTTCTAGAAGCCGGTTGACGATTGTGCCATATGATCGCGATGACATTACAAGCAGACGTTTACTGGTCCTTCCGCTCGCCCTACAGCTATCTGGCGACGCGGCGTTATGTTGCGCTGACGCAGGACTATGATCTGAAGATCAACCAGCGCTTCGTTTATCCGCTGGCGATAAGGGAACCGGATTTTTCGAGAAAACCACCCCAACTGGCTGGGCTACACGTTTCGGGACATGTTCCGGGTGGCGCAGCATATGGGTATCCCGATGGCACCGCCCAATCCCGACCCGATCGTGCAGGATATCGCCACCCGGAAGATCTCTGACGAGCAACCCTATATTTTCGCACTGACCCGGATGGGGCAGGCGGCGTCGCGGCGCGGCAAAGGGCTGGAATTTGCCAATGAAGTTTCACAGCTGATCTGGGGTGGCACCGCAGGCTGGAACGAAGGCGACCATCTCGAAAAAGCCGCCGAACGCGCCGGGCTGGATCTGACCGAATTGCGCGTCGAAGCCTCGACCCAGTCGGAAGGGCTCGACGCCGAAATCGCCGAAAACCAGAAGGCTCTCGAAGCCGCTGGCCACTGGGGCGTGCCGACGCTGGTGTTCGAGGACGAGCCCTTTTTCGGGCAGGACCGGATCGAACTGGCGCTATGGCGGATGAAGCAGAAGGGCCTTGCCGAGCGATGAACGACCTGCAGACTGGTGGCTGCCAGTGCGGCGCGATACGATACCAGTTTGAAGGCCCCGTTCCGGTTGCCTATGCCTGCCATTGTGGCGAGTGCAAGAAGCAGAGCGCCAGTGCCTTCTCAATGTCCCTGCCGATGCAATATGCGAGGCTGCAGGTCGAAGGCTCGGCTTCATATTTTGTCAGCACAGCCTTCAGCGGGCGGACCAAATATAATTATTTCTGCGGCGATTGTGGCACGCGGCTCTGGCATTCTGGCAGCAATCCACCGGAAGCTATTACCTTGAAAGTGGGAACGCTGGATGATCCGTCCGGCATCTCGCCCATGGGTCATTTATGGGTGTCGAAAAAACAGCCGGGGATCGAACTGGATCCGGCAAGCGACCAGCATCTGACCCAGCCGGACGATCCGGCCGCCTGGCGCAGCAATTTGGAAAGTGGAATATGACGGCTGAAAAATGGGATTTCTCGTCCTTCGACGGGGTGAAGCTCAAAATTCATGAAATGGGGGAAGGGCGTCCGGTCATCCTGCTTCACGGCCTGTTTTCTAACGCCGATACCAACTGGATCAAATTCGGTCATGCGCAGGCTTTGGTCGATGCCGGCTTCCGGGTGATCATGCCCGATCTGCGCGCTCATGGTGAAAGCGAGGCTCCGCATGATCCGGCCGCCTATCCCGATGATGTGCTGGTCAAGGACGTGCTGGCACTGATCGCGCATCTGCAATTGAGCGATTATGATCTCGGCGGCTTCTCGCTTGGCGCGCGGACGACAGCACGGTTGCTGGTGACCGGTGCCAATCCATCTAAAGCGATACTCGCCGGCATGGGATTGCAGGGCCTGGCGGGATGGGAGCAGCGGCAGGAATTTTTCCAGGAAGCTATTCGCCTCACGGATAGTGCCAAGCGCGGCGACCCGCACTGGCTGGCCATCCAGTTTATGAAGAGCCAGAAAATCGATCCGGTGGCGGCGAGTTTGTTGCTCGCAACTTTTTCCGATATGGATCCCGCCGATGCGGCAAGTATAGAAACCGAAACACTGGTTCTGTGCGGCAGCGAGGATCGCGATAATGGCGATCCGGAAGAACTGGCGGCGATTTTGCTCAATGGCCATCATGTTGCCATTCCCGGCACCCATATGAGCAGCGTGACCAAAGCGGAAATGAGCCAGGAAATGGTGCGCTTTCTGGTCGGATAGGAGGGACGATGTCGAAATTGTACAGCTGGCGTAATTTCTGGATATTCTGGGGCGGCGGTCTGGCGCTTTTCGGCTATCTCATCCTCTCGAACGGCGCGCTTGAAACGCTTGTCGCGCCGAACGGGATACTCGATCACCAGAGCGCAGCGACAGCGGAGCGGGTGAACGCGATCCAGGAAAGCTGGGCTGCCGCTGGGGCGCTCGCAATGGCACGCTGGGGCATGATTGGCGACCTTGTTTTCATCACTCTCAATATGTCCGGTGGCATCATCGGCGGGCGGCTGATCTGGCAACGGGCCAATTCGCCGACGCTCAAGAAAGTCGGCCTGCTCTGCGTGCTCAGCTATTTTGTCTTTGGCCTGACCGACTATATCGAAACCGTGTGCCAGCTGATCCAGCTGGTCAACGAACAGGGCAGCGACATTCTCGCCGGGACGGCGGCTCTGGCAAAACCGGTAAAGGTGGCAAGCTGGATTGTCGGCACGGTCGCGATGATCGCCGCGCTTATCTGGCGATGGAGCGAAACGCGGGCTTGACCGGCGGGCGATAAAGTTTCAATTTCTACCATATCAAATCAGTTGAGGATCCATCTATGAAAACCGCCGCTTCGATCGTCGCAATCGCCACCATGGCACTGGCCACCCCAGCCCTGGCAAAAGACCATGAAAATGACGTGATGGAGGAAACGGCTGCTCCGACGGCGGCTGATGCACAGCAATTTGTCGCCGAAACCGAGCAGAAGCTGTTCGATTTTTCCGTCGATGCTGCGCGGATTTACTGGATCAATTCGAACTTCATCACCGATGATACCGACGCTCTGGCTGCCAAGGTCGGCGCAGAAGGCACTACGATGTCGGTCAACGCCGCGCTTGAAGCAGCGAAGTTCAACAATGTTCAGGGACTGGACGCTGTCACCCGCCGCAAGCTGGACAAGTTGCGCGGCGGGATCGTGCTTCCGGCTCCGACTACAGAGGGCGCCGCGACGGAGCTGAACGAGATCGCCACCAAGCTGAACTCGGCTTACGGCAAGGGCAAGGGCACGCTCAACGGCAAGGAAATCAACGGTTCGGACATCGAAGCGGCGATGGGTACCAATCGCAATCCCGATGAACTGTCCGAAATGTGGGAAAGCTGGCACACCAATGTCGGCGCGCGATGAAGGATGATTATGCCCGCATGGTCGAGATTGCCAATGAAGCGCCCGGGAACTCGGTTTCGCCGATGTCGGCGCGATGTGGCGCTCGGGCTATGACATGCCGGCCGATGACTTTGCCAAGCTGACCGACAAGCTCTGGGCGCAGGTCAAGCCGCTCTATGACCAGCTGCACTGCTACACCCGCGACAAGCTCAACGAAAAATATGGCGATGAAGTCCAGCCCGAGACCGGTCCGATCCGCGCCGATCTGCTCGGCAATATGTGGGCGCAGGAATGGGGCAATATCTATGATGTCGTGGCGCCGGAAGGGGCCGGCGATATCGGCTATGACACGACCGAATTGCTGGTCGCCAATGATTATGACGCGATGAAGATGGTCAAGGCGGGTGAAGGCTTTTTCTCCTCGCTCGGTTTCGAACCGCTACCCGAGACATTCTGGCAGCGGTCGCTGTTCACCAAACCGGCGGATCGCGAAGTCGTTTGCCACGCCAGCGCCTGGGATATCGACAACAAGGACGATATCCGCATCAAGATGTGCATCAAGGTCAATGGCGATGACTTCACCACCATCCACCACGAGCTTGGCCATAATTATTACCAGCGCGCCTATAACAAGCAGAGCTACCTGCATCTCGACGGTGCCAATGACGGTTTCCACGAAGCCATCGGCGACGCGATCGCGCTGTCGATCACACCGGAATATCTCGTCCAGGTCGGACTGCTCGACGCTGACAAGGTACCGAGCGCGGACAAGGATATCGGCTTGCTGTTGCGTCAGGCAATGGACAAGGTTGCTTTCCTCCCGTTCGGCCTTCTGGTCGATAAATGGCGCTGGGGCGTATTCGAGGGCAGCATCCAGCCGGATGACTATACGAGCGCCTGGCATGGGTTGAAGCTGGACTATCAGGGCATTGCGCCACCGGTTGACCGGCCCGCCGACGCCTTCGACCCAGGCGCCAAATATCACATTCCGGGCAACACGCCTTATTCGCGCTATTTCCTCGCCCGGATCCTGCAGTTCCAGTTCTACAAGGCTGCCTGTGACGAAGCCGGATGGAAAGGACCGCTGCACCGCTGTTCCTTTTACGGCAACGAACAGGTCGGTGCGAAGCTGAACGCGATGCTGGAAATGGGCGCGTCCAAGCCCTGGCCCGATGCGCTGGAAGCCTTTACCGGAACGCGGGAAATGGACGGCTCGGCCATGATCAGCTATTTCGCGCCACTGATGGACTGGCTGAAAGAGGAGAACCGAGGCAAGGCCTGTGGATGGTAAGTCCAGTCTGATGTGTGTGGTCGCCCTGTTATGGGCGGCCTTCCCGTCGCCGGTTGAGGGACAGGCGAGGGTAGCAACCGATGAACCGGTTGCCCTGGCCGATTGGCATTTCGACGAAGACCAGATCACGGAACTGCGCAACGCACATTGGTTCGACGGCACGCGGTTTCGTTCCGATCCGCTTTTCGTGAAGGGAGGCCGGTTTGTCGAGCCTTCCGCAGGACCGGCTCCCCGGATCGTCGACCTAGAAGGTCGCTATCTGATCCCGCCCTTTGCCGATGCGCACACCCATGCCTTTGACAGCAGCTTTGGTTTCCCGGCCCAGCGCGCGCAATTTCTGCAAGACGGCATATATTATGCGCTGACCGCCACGGCGCCCGCCCGGTCGGTTGCAAAGATCAGGTCTGAATTTTCCGGTCCGCAGAATGTCGATGTTTTGACTGCCCTGGGGGGCATTACCGGCCCCGACAGCCATCCGTCGGAAATCTACGAAGCCTATGCCTTGCGGTTTTACAGCTTCGAGCAGCAGGTTGCCAACCAGCCAGCCATTCGTGCCAGCCGGAAACAGGCGGACAACGCCTACTATATTATCGAGGATGCGTCCGATATCGATGCGAAATGGCCGTTGATTGCAGCCACGCGGCCCGACGTGATCAAGATATTCCTGCGCAACAGCGAACGTTTTGGCGAAGACCGGGGCGACAGCTGGGCCGGGGGCGGGCTGAACCCCGCCTTGCTTCCTGCGATTGCGGACAAGGCGCGCGCCGCCGATTTGCGACTGCTGATCGCGGCTTCATCGGTGGCCGATTTCCGGCTCGCGGTGGAGGCCGGAGCCGCCATCCTCTCGCACATTCCCTGTTACCAGGCGGCGGTTGCCGAAGGTATCTACCGCTCGCCCCCGGATAGCGACGAGGAATGTCTGATTGACGCAGCCGACGCCCAGAGCGCGGCCAGCGCGAATATGGTCACAACGCTGATCACCTCGGAATGGACAAAGGAACGCCCTGAATGGACCGTCGCGATGGAGGATCGCAATATCGATATGTTGCGCGAATCCGGCGCGCCTCTGGCCATTGGATCCAATGCTTATGGTTCGACTATAATCGACGGGCTGGTGGCACGAGCCGCGAGCCACACCTTTACCAATGCCGAAATTCTGGACCTGGCCACAGCACAAACGGCACAGGCGATTTTTCCCGAAAGAAAAATCGCCTGTTTCGATGCTGGCTGCGAAGCCAGTTTTCTGGTTTTGCAGCGAAACCCCCTTGAAGATATTCAGGCGATCCGCGCTATCGAGATGCGGATCAAGGAGGGTTATGCTGTCAATCCCGAGACGCCCGAATCATAGCTGATCGAGCATATATTCCGCGGTGCTGACCTTGAAGTCGCCCGGTGCCTCGACGTTCAGTTCTTCGACAACGCCGTCATTGACGATCATCGAGAAGCGCTGGCCGCGCTGGCCCAGACCGAAACCGGATCCGTCCATGGTCAGACCAACCGCCTGGGCGAAATCGCCATTGCCGTCGGCGAGCATGGTCACGTCTTCCGAACCGGCGGCGTCATTCCATGCGCCCATCACGAAGGCGTCATTGACAGCGGTGCAGGCAATCTCGTCAACGCCCTTGGCTTTCAGATCGGCCGCCTTCTCGACATAGCCGGGAAGATGCTTGGCGGAACAGGTCGGCGTGAACGCGCCGGGTACGGAAAATAGCGCCACTTTCTTGCCGGCAAAATATTCGCTGGAACTGACTTGCTGCGGACCGTCGGCGGTCGCCTTGACCAGTTTTACTTCGGGAATCTTGTCGCCTTTGTTAATCATATCTTGCTCCTGGTTTTGATCGGGCTGAGAACGCATGCCTCTGCAGTTGATAGTGGTGACAGAGGGATGAAAATGCAAGCTGGCAAAACGACCAGCAATGGGACTTGTGACATTTGCCATGGGAAGTTCATATTTGCGACGCTATGCTGGTCCCCATGAATGATCCCGTCTTTTTCTCCGGTCAGTTTCTCCTCGCCACGCCCGGAATGGCCGATCCCCGCTTTTCCCGTTCGGTGGTAGCCATCTGTTCGCATGATGAAAACGGCGCTCTGGGCATCAATATCGGCGAGACGATGGAGGGCATCCGTTTTCACGATATTCTCCAGCAGTTCGATATCGATACGACCGAAGCGCCGGATTGCGACGTTTTTCTCGGCGGTCCGGTGGAGACCCAGCGCGGTTTCATCCTTCACAGTCTCGATATCAACATGTCGGACACGATGCAGGTGGGAGACCGCTGGGGGCTCAGCAGCTCGGTCGACATGCTGAATGCCATCGCCCAGGGGCGCGGCCCTGAACAATGGATTATCGCGCTTGGCTATTCCGGCTGGGGTGAGGGCAGCTGGAAAGCGAATTGACGCAAAATGGCTGGACCATTGCCGAGGGATCGCCCGACTGGCTCTACGAGCGCCGCTCCGGTGACAAATGGCTGATGGCATGGGATGCTCTGGGGATTGACCCGACCAAGTTGTCGAGCGGTTTCGGCAGCGCCTGACCGGTTGATTGTTTCGGCTTGCGGCATGACAGGCTCACAAAATATCAAATATAAAGACATCTTTATATTTGCTTCCACGGACGCGAGCCTCTATTGAAAAGCCATGTTGTCGCACCGGATTACCCGTGCGGCATTTCGTTTTTCAAGGAGACATGACGTGGCCACCGCAACCCAGGATTATATCATCAAGGATATTTCCCTCGCCGATTTCGGTCGGAAGGAAATTGAAATAGCCGAAACCGAAATGCCGGGCCTGATGGCCTTGCGCGAGGAATTCGGCGCTGAAAAGCCGCTGAAGGGCGCGCGGATCACCGGTTCGCTGCACATGACCATCCAGACCGCTGTGCTGATTGAAACCCTGCTCGACCTCGGCGCAGAAGTGCGCTGGGCTTCCTGCAATATTTTCTCGACCCAGGATCATGCCGCAGCCGCAATCGCCGCTGGCGGAACCCCCGTCTTCGCGATCAAGGGCGAAACGCTGGAAGAATATTGGGCCTATGTCGAACGCATCTTCGACTGGGGCACGGACCAGACCTGCAACCTGATCCTCGATGATGGCGGCGATGCCACCATGTTCGCGCTTTGGGGCGCGCGGGTGGAAGCCGGTGAAGAATTGTTCAAGCCGGAAAATGAAGAAGAAGAAGTCTTTGTCGCGACCCTGACCCGCTTTCTTGCTGAACGTCCCGGCTATCTGACCCGCACGGTTGAAGCGATCAAGGGCGTTTCGGAAGAGACCACCACCGGCGTTCACCGCCTCTATGAACTGGCCAAGATCGGCAAGCTTCCTTTCCCCGCGATCAACGTCAACGACAGCGTTACCAAGTCCAAGTTCGACAATCTCTATGGTTGTAAAGAGTCGCTGGTCGACGCGATCCGTCGCGCCACCGACGTCATGCTGGCCGGCAAGGTTGCGGTCGTCGCCGGTTTCGGTGATGTCGGCAAAGGTTCGGCCCAGTCGCTCCGCAACGGCGGCGCGCGCGTTCTCGTGACCGAAATCGATCCGATCTGTGCGCTGCAGGCGGCCATGGAAGGCTTTGAAGTCGTGACCATGGAAGAAGGCACCAAACGGGGCGATATTTTTGTTACCACGACCGGCAACAAGGACGTCATCACCGTTGATCACATGCGCGCGATGAAGGACCGTGCGATCGTCTGCAACATTGGCCATTTCGACAGCGAGATCCAGATCAGCGGTCTGAAAAACATGAAGTGGACCGAAATCAAGCCGCAGGTCGACGAAGTTGAATTTGCGGACGGCAAGAAGCTGATCGTTCTGGCGCAAGGCCGTCTGGTGAACCTGGGCTGCGCAACCGGCCACCCGAGCTTCGTCATGTCTGCCAGCTTCACCAACCAGGTGCTGGCACAGATAGAACTGTGGCTGCGTCCGGAACAATATGAAAACGATGTCTATGTTCTGCCGAAGCATCTCGACGAGAAAGTCGCCGAACTGCATCTCGCAAAACTGGGCGTGAAACTGGACAAGCTGAGCCAGGAACAGGCCGATTATATCGGCGTTCCGGTCGAAGGCCCGTTCAAGCCGGACCATTATCGCTACTAGGCGACAGGATATTCCGAACAAAAAGCCGGATCATGCGCAATGCATGGCCCGGCTTTTTAATGTCTGGAAATATTCTCAGCGGGCAGTGAACTGGGTCCGGCGCCGGTCCGGGTTGCCGGGGAATTGCGGCCAGTGATTTTGCGACAGGGCGCGGGCGCTGTCCGACCGGATGCCGGCCTGCTTCTCGTACATCCAGTAGTTGCGCAATATGATCGAGACATAGCCGCGCGTCTCGACATAGGGAATGCTTTCCATGAACAGCAGCGGATCGTCATTGTCCTTTATTTCGCTGTTCCAGCGCTGGACCGCACCGGGGCCGGCATTATAGGCCGCCGCGATCTTCGGCAGCTTGCCGCCGGTGATCGATGATTTGCCGAGATATTCGAGATAGGACTGGCCATATTCGAGATTGGTCGAGGGCCGGTAGAGGTCGGATTCGCTGAAATTCAGGCCATTGGCCCGGGCGATATCGCCGGCGGTTCCGGGACGGACCTGCATCAGGCCGATGGCGTTGGCGGGGCTCACGACCTTGCTGCGAAACGCGGATTCCTGCAATGTATGGGCATAGACCAATGCCGGATCGACGCGCCAGCCACCATCGGGTTTCCATTTTGGTGCCGGATAACGGGCCTGGACATCGGGCTTCATGCCGCGCGGTGCATTATGGGCGAGCCAGAGCTGGGTGCGGGGCAGATCCAGCTCCCGTGCCAGCTTGATCAGGGCAGGGTGGTCGCCGCTGTCGCCGATCGTCGCCTGGTGCCGGAGCACCTCGTCGGCCAACTGCTCTTCGCCGATTTCCACCAGAGCGATGGCAGCCCGGACGTTTTCGTGCCGTTCCAGCGCGCGCCAGTCCGATTTCTCGAAGGACTCACCCTGTTCGGATTTGCCCGGCTCCATGCCAAGCGTCTGCGCTGCAAGCATGCCGTAAAACTGTCATCGAAACGGGCCGCGGCCTGCAGCTTGCCCTGCACGCGTTCGGGCTGACCGCATTTCAGATCGGATCGGGCGCTCCAGTAGAGACCGGCAGCCTGCAGGTCGACATTGGTCGCCGACCGGCCAACCTGTTCGAAGGCGCTGCTTGCCGAGCGGCAGTCATTCAGTCGCCAGGCCGCCAGCCCGGCCACCCAGTTCGCGTGGCCGACCCATTCGCCGGAGCCGTTCAGCGCCTGCCGGGCGAGCCGCAGTGCGGATGCGTCGTCATTCTCGATATAATAGGACCAGGCCACCCGCTGCTCCAGTTCCGTCCGCCCTTCGGACGACATCTGGCCGGCGTTGGCGTTCAGCAGCGCTTCCGCGCCCTGCGGATTGTCATTCTTGATGAAATCGATGATCTGCCCGCGCACGCCATTGGCCGCGCTGTCGGAGTTCACATCCTTGGGTTTCGAGCGGATCGGAGAACCGGGAATCCAGGACAGATTGCGGCGCTGGGGCAGGTCCGGCAGCAATTGTGCGCCGCGTTTCTGTGCCAGCCGACCCAGTTGGGCGGCCTGCGGGATCTGCGGTGCTTCGTTGACCAAAGTCAGCAAGGGGCCGAGTTCTGCCCGCGGACTGTTGGCGGCCAGGAAATATTCGGCTTGCGCGATAGGCTTCAGCGGGCCGGTCGGCGCGCTGTCCATCAGGTTTTTCGCCACGTCCCAGTGATTGCTGCTCATTGCCGAAAACAGGGCGCGATAATGTTCGGACTGCTGTTGTTTGAGCTGCGAGGGTACATATTTGGCAACCGAAGCGCTATTGTAGAGAACCGCTCCGTCATCGGCCAGCGCCGGCGTTGCAACGAGGGTCAGAAGCGAAGCGGTCAGTGCAAATTTCAGTTTCACGAGGCAGAAATCCTTGTCAGCATTTGCAGATCCTTCCACGCTTCGGCCTTGAACAATGGCCGCTCGATCAGGATCCGCGGGTGAAATGTCACGATCGCTTCTGTTTGTGAGGAACTATGGTTAATAAATTGCTTATTTTTGCGCGCGGTCAGCAAATCCTGTCCGAACAGGATCTTCGCCGCCAGGTCGCCGAAACAGATGATGCGTTTCGGACGGACCAGACCGACATGATGCAGCAGCCGTGTTTTGAGCGTTGGCCAATATTGCTCGTCTATGCGGCCGTCATAGGAAAGGGACACGGCGATATTGGCAAGATAGGTTCGATCCGAATCGCAGCCGATTGCCGCTAGCATCTTTTCCAGCAGCTGCCGGTTCTCGGTATTGAACAGCTGCGCCTCGCCATTGCGGTTTTTTCCGGGAGCGCTGAAACGACCATGACTTCCGGTTCGATGTCCCCTTGCGGAGACACTCTTTCCCGTGACCAGCCGGCTTCGATCAGGCCGTCGCCCGTGGCCAACCAGTCGATAAATTCCGGATAGGTGGCTGGCAGCGGTTCGTTGTTCACCGGGATTTTTGCTGCTTCCGGCTTGCGTTCCGTAACGGTTGCCGGCGGTGGCGCCTGGGTCACCGGAGCAGGCTTTTCCTCGGCCAAAAGCGCCGCCGGCTGATCAGCATAATCCAGCTCGACGCCGGCCAGCGACCACCAGTCCTGCAGGCTGTGGATCATCGACTCAGCAGATGGATTAGGCGTTTGTGCAGAGATTAAATTCATTTATGCATAGAGTCATGAGTTGACGAATAGGTCAATTGGCGAGAAAGCAGGTTTCTGCCCAGCGGGTTGCGGTTTACGACGGACCGAATGTACAAGAGAATAAATGCAAGAACTGTAGGAAAAGCGACATGAGTGAACGAGAGTCAATGCCTTATGATCTGGTGATAGTCGGGGGCGGCCCCGCCGGTCTCAGCGCAGCCATAAGGTTCAAGCAACTTGCTGACGAGGCAGGCAAGGACCTCTCGGTATGCATATTGGAAAAGGGCTCCGAAATCGGTGCGCATATCCTGTCCGGTGCGGTGATTGATCCCAAAGGTCTCGACGAGCTTTTCCCGCAATGGCGGGACGAGGACTGCCCGCTGGCAAAGACGCCAGTCACCGAGAACCATCACTGGATTCTGACCAAGAAAAAGAAATTCGCCTTTCCCCATTTCATGACACCCTCGTTCATGCACAACAAGGGCACCTATACCGGTTCGCTCGGCAATCTGTGCCGCTGGCTGGGCGAGCGCGCGGAAAATATGGGTATCGAGATTTTTCCCGGCTTTGCTGCGGCGGAGATTCTCTACAATGAGGACGGTTCGGTCAAAGGCGTCGCCACCGGCGACATGGGCGTTGCCCGCGACGGCAGCCACAAGCCGGATTACGAACCCGGTCTCGAACTGCACGCCAAATATACTTTATTTGCCGAGGGCGCGCGTGGTCATCTGACCAAGATCCTGAAAAACCAGTTCGCGCTTGATGCCGAAAGCCAGCCGCAAATCTACGGCCTTGGCGTCAAGGAATTGTGGGACATCAATCCGGCCAAGCACAAGGCGGGCCGGGTCATCCATACCCAGGCTGGCCGCTTAGCGAAGGCGCCAATGGCGGTGGGTTTCTGTACCATCAGGCCGACAACCAGGTCGCGCTCGGCTTCGTTACCTGGCTGAACTACGAAAATCCCTATCTCTCGCCATTCGAGGAAATGCAGCGGTGGAAACTGCATCCCGAAATCCGCAAGATCCTGGAAGGCGGCAAGCGCGTTTCCTATGGCGCGCGGGCGATCAATGACGGCGGTTTCCAGGCTGTTCCGAAATTATATTTCCCCGGTGGCGCGCTGATCGGCTGTTCCGCCGGTTTCGTGAATGTGCCGCGGATCAAGGGCACGCATACCGCGATGAAGACCGGTATGATGGCCGCAGAAGCCGCTTATGAGGCAATCGTGGCAGACCGTGCCAATGACGAACTGGCCGCTTACGGCACCGCCTATGAGAACAGCTGGGTGCGCGAGGAACTGCGCGTGGTCCGCAACGTCCTGCCGGCGGTCGAGAAATATGGCGATTTCCTCGGCACGATCATCTCCGGCATCAACATGTGGGCCGAGCATTTGAAGATCAAAATGCCGTTCACGATGAAATTGCACCCTGACTGGTCGCGTCTGAAGCGCGCCGAACATTGCGTGAAGATCGAATATCCGAAACCGGACGGGAAAATCACCTTCGATCGCCTGTCCTCGGTCTTCCTGTCGAACACCAATCATGAAGAAGACCAGCCGGTGCATCTGCAACTGAAAGACCCGAATATACCGGTGGATGTCAATCTGCCCGTTTTCGCGGGTCCGTCGGCGCGTTATTGCCCGGCAGGGGTTTATGAATTTGTCGAGGACGAAGCGGGCAAACCGAAGTTCCAGATCAACGCGCAAAATTGCGTGCATTGCAAGACCTGTGATATCAAGGACCCGTCCCAGAATATCAACTGGGTCGTTCCGGAAGGCGGCGGAGGTCCAAATTATCCGAATATGTAGTCTCGGTCTATGCGCGCTGCTTGTCGCCGGACAAGCCGCCTCACCGGCGCTTGCCAGCCGCGGCGAAAGCAGCGCGGCGCTCAACCGTTTTGTCGAAGCGAGGCTCGCCGAGTCTTCCGATGAGACCCGGGTTGCGGCCGCAATCTATGCGGAAGGCCTGAAGGAGCAACCGGACAACGAGTTGCTGGCCGGAAAAGCCTATGTCAGTGCCATCGAAACGGGCGATTTCGATCTGGCGGCGAAAGCCGTCCGGGTTCTGCAACTGCGCGGCAAGGCCGAGCCGGAAATGCCGCTCGTGCTCTATGCGGTGGCCTTTGCGCAGCGCGACTGGAACGGTGCCGATCTGGCGACTGTCGAACTGGAGGCGCTCGAGAACTTCGCCTTTCTCCAGCCTTATCTCGGGGCATGGCTGGAAACCGCAAGAGGTCGCGACGGCACCGCGATCCTTGCGCAGGCCCGCAGCAATGCGACGTCCCGCTATTATCTGGAGGAGCATCTGATTCTCCACAGTCTGGTCCGGCGACGGGAAAACGAGGCGCTCGCCTTGCTCGCCGCGCTGGTCGAGCGCAACGAAGCGCGCATGGCGCCGGTGCGGATAATCGCGGCTCGCCATTTCTGGGCCAGGAACGAGACGGCCACGGCGAGGGAAATCCTGAAATTCCAGTCCACCGCGCCGGAGCAAAATTATATCAGCTGATCGAGGCCGGACAGAAAAAGGGCGTTGCGCAAAAGGTGACGCCATCCACCGGGCTGGCCTTCCTGTTCCAGCGGCTGTCCAACGATCTCGCGTCGCAGCGGGCCGAATTTCTCTCGCAGGTCCTGGCGCTGGCCAGCACCCGTGTCGCCGGAGATTCCGACTATGCAAGGCTGACGCTCGGCCGGTCTTATGCGACGGCGGACAATCATGATCTGGCGGTGGCGGAATATTCCCGGATCGGCCCTGACAGTCCCTATTTTCTTGTCGGATTGAGTTCCGAGATCGCCAGTCTTGTCGCAAATGAAGATTATGGCCGGGCGATTGGCCGGCTCGATTCCGCTCTGAACGGCAACCCGGAGGCGCCCGAACTTTATATATTGAAGGGGCAGACGCTGCAGGCGCAGGGCGAAAATGCGGCGGCCGCCGCTGCATTTGAACAAGCGGTCGCGCTGGGCGAGCAGGCAAAGCGGTCCGATCTGGTCATGGCCAATTACTGGCTCGCGCTGGGCGGCGCACAGGAACAGGCGGGAATCTGGCCAGAGGGGCTGGAGTCGCTGCGGAAGGCCAATGAACTGCTGCCCAATTCCCCGACGATTCTCAATTATCTCGGCTATGCCCAGCTCGAACGGCGGGAAAATGAAGCGGAAGCCGTTGCCGCGATCAAGCAGGCGCATGAACTGCGCTCGAGCTCGCCCGCGATCACCGATTCGCTGGGCTGGGCCTATTTCATTACCGGTGAGCATGAGCGCGCCGTGGCCTATCTGGAGACCGCTCTCGAAGGCCAGCCGCAGGACCCGACGATCAACGAGCATCTCGGGGACGCCTATTGGACCGTCGGCCGTCTCTATGAAGCACGCTACGCCTGGAAAACAGCGCAACTGTTCGCGGAGGACGAGGATGCGCAGCGCCTGGCGAGCAAAATAGACCTGGGGCTCCGGCCCGATCTCGTCTCCCCCTGATGTCCGGTCCAGACCGGGTCATGCCGGACAGCGAAACGGCCTATGCGAAAATCAATTTGGCGCTCCATGTCCGCCGGCGGTTGCCGGATGGCTATCACGCGCTTGAAACGATATTCGCCTTCCTCGACCGGGGCGATGTGATTTCTGCGGAGCCGGGCGATGGCGTGACGCTGGAGATAGAGGGCCCCTTTGCAGACGGGTTGAGTGCTATCGACAATCTGGTCGTGCAGGCGGCCCGGCTGCTGGCGGACCAGTCCGGTGTGAAACAGGGCGCCCGCATCCGGCTCGACAAAAGACTGCCCGTGGCATCGGGAATTGGCGGCGGATCAGCGGATGCCGCAGCGACTCTGCGTCTGCTCAACCGGCTCTGGAGGCTCGGACTTACGACCGCAGAACTGGCGGATATCGCCAAGCCGCTGGGCGCCGATGTACCGGCCTGCGTCGCCAGCCGGACCTGTCGCGGCACCGGAATCGGACAGGATCTGGAGCCGGTTGCCGATGGAGATTTGCGCGGTACCGCTGCGCTGCTGGTCAATCCGCTGGTGCCGGTTTCGACAGCCGATATATTCGCCGCCTGGGACGGGATTGATCGCGGCGCGCTCGAAAGCGGGCAGGCGCTCCAGTCCGCACGCAACGGCAGAAACGACTTGCAGCCGCCGGCTGTCGCCATGGTACCGATATTGACCGGGATCGTCGCGATGCTGGAAGACTGCCAGCCGCTGGTGGCCCGGATGTCGGGGTCCGGTGCGACCTGTTTCGGCTTGTTCGAAAGTCTGGCAGAGGCCCGGGATGCCGAGCGCCGCTGTCGCGGGGCGAAGGTGCCGATCTGGACGATGACAGGGATGATCCGATGACCGAAGCCTATGAAATTTCCGGGGTCCTCGCGAGGGCGGGGTGCTGATCGTGGTCGACCATGCCTCAAACCACATACCGGACGATATCGATCTGGGTATTCCCCAGCAATATGTCACCGACCATATCGCCTATGATCCCGGCATTGCGCCGATAGCCCGGCGGATGACGGAGCAGGGCGGCTATCTTGCGATACTCAGCACCGCGTCCCGGCTGATCGTCGATCTCAACCGCTATCCTGACGAAGAAGCCGTTATCGTGACGCAAAGCGATGGTGTCGACATTCCCGGAAATCATCTGTCTTCCGAGGAGCGACAGGCCAGGCTGGACCGCTTTTTCACGCCCTATCATGACCGGGTCGCGGCGCTGATCGCTGATCTGAAACCGGCGCTGGTGGCGTCGCTGCACAGTTTTTCGCCGGTGCTGCGGACCAACCCGCAGCTGAGACGCCCGTGGGACATGGGCATCATGTATAATGAATATGACACCGCCCCGCGTCTTGCGCTGCAATTTCTTGGCGAGGAGGAAGGACTGATCGTCGGCGACCAGATGCCTTATTCGGGCAAGGAGCTCAACGCGACGATGAACCGACAGTGCGAAGCCATCGGCCAGCCCTATATCGGCGTCGAAGTCCGTCAGGATCTGATCCGGGAAGAGGCAGGACAGCGCCGTTTCGCTGATATTTTATTGCGTAGTTGCGATAAAATAAGAACGGCCCTTGCTTAACCGGCGGACTTTTGGAAGGACGATCCGGAAATTGCCATATTGGAAGCCAGAATGACCAACAGATTCGACAAGTCCCACCTGCCCAGCCGTCACGTAAGCGTCGGCCCGGAACGCGCCCCCCAGCGCAGCTATTATTATGCAATGGGCATGACCGAAGAGGATATCGCCAAACCCTTCGTCGGGATCGCATCGGCGGGCAATGACAGCGCGCCTTGCAACACCTTGCTCGACGGTCAGGCCGATATCGCGCGTGAAGGCGTGATCGAGGCGGGCGGCACGCCGCGCCGGTTCAACACGATCACCGTCACCGACGGCATTGCCATGGGCCATCAGGGCATGAAAGCTTCGCTGGTGTCGCGCGAAGTGATTGCCGACAGCGTTGAGCTCAGCGTTCGCGGCCACTGCTATGACGCGGTGATCGGCTATGCCGGCTGCGACAAGAGCCTGCCCGGCATGATGATGGCAATGCTGCGGCTCAATGTCCCGTCGATCTTCGTCTATGGCGGCTCGATCCTTCCCGGACGGTTCCACGACAAGGATGTAACCGTCGTCGACGTGTTTGAAGCGGTCGGCCAGCATAGCGCCGGCAATTGCCCGCTGCAGGAACTGATCGAACTGGAAAAAGTCGCATGCCCCGGCCACGGCGCCTGCGGTGGCCAGTTTACCGCCAACACCATGGCCTGCGTCGCCGAAGCGATCGGCCTGTCGCTGCCGAACAGCAATATGGCGCCAGCACCCTATGAAACCCGCGACGATATGGCGCGGGCTGCGGGCCGCCAGATCATGAATCTGATCGAGCTTAATTTGCGGCCGCGCGATATCTGCACCCGCGATGCCTTCATCAACGCCGCCCGCGTTGTCGCCGCCACCGGTGGCTCGACCAATGCGGCGCTGCATCTGCCCGCGATGGCCAGCGAAGCGGGAATCGAATTCGACCTGTTCGACGTCGCCGAAATCTTCAGGACCACGCCCTATCTCGCCGATCTCAAGCCGGGCGGCAAATATGTCGCCAAGGACATGCACGATGCTGGCGGCGTCTACATGCTGATGAAGACGATGATGGACAACGGCCTGATCAACGGTGACTGCATCACCGTGACCGGCAAGACGCTCGGCGAGAATATCGAGGAAATCGTCTGGAACCCCGACCAGAAGGTCATCTACGACGTGCAGCACGCGATCACCCCAACCGGCGGCGTTGTCGGCCTGCGCGGATCACTGGCTCCGGAAGGCGCTATCGTGAAGGTCGCCGGCATGGCGCGCCTGCAGTTCCGCGGTCCGGCGCAGGTTTTCGAATGCGAGGAAGATGCTTTCCAGGCTGTCGAAGACCGGCAGATCAAGGAAGGCGCTGTCGTCGTCATCCGCAACGAGGGACC
>NZ_PYIA01000163.1:0-3634 GCF_013265645.1 Sphingopyxis sp. BSNA05
GGGTCGTCCAATTCGTCCGCGGTTACAATCCATGGTCCGCAAACAGCAAAGGTATCGGCAGATTTGCGAAAACTCTGAAGCTCCGGACCGCGGACCGTAATATCAAGTCCGATTGCATAACCGGCTACCACACCCAGCGCATCGTCGCGGGCAATCTGATGGCATTTTTTCCGATGATTACGGCCAGTTCTATCTCGTGATCAATGCGCCGCTCAGGGTAGCGCAGAACAACCTCGTCTCCAGCACCAATAAGAGAGCTATTAGCCTTGAGAAAAAGGCCCCAGTCCGAAATAGTCTTTGTCATATCCCGTCCATGGGAAATATCTTGGTCCGCTTTTGTTTCGGCAATATGCTTCTGATAGTTAATCGGAGCGTTGATGATTTTGCTCGGATTGGCAACCGGCGAGTTTAGGACAACTTCGGAAAGCGGGAGAGAAGGAGCTGACTTGGCCAATCTTTGTATGGTTGGCAGCAGGCCCGGCAAATGTTCAATCAGGAGATCGCCGAGAGGAACTGGCCAAACCAAATTTGGCAAAAGAGTAAGTGCTACCGAAACATCTCGGACGATATCGCCTTGGACCACGCCAATCCTGTTATCGTTAAACCTACATATTTTCACGCGCGCCTCCTTATTAGACCTTCTAATAATTTATGCAGACAAGTCTTCTCCACCGCATACATTCATGATCCCTCGCACACCAAGGCCGCCATCAGTGTTAATGACTATACCCGTCATCGGAGCTGCGTTCTCGCGTGAAGCGAGAAGAACATAAGGACCGCAATATTGATCCGGTGTTGGCGACATGCGAAGCGGGGTAATTCCGATAATCAACTCCTCGAAACCTTCCATAGTTTCCAGGCTTTCGTCTGCAGTGTTCGTAGCCTTGAGGCCGGAAAGGCTTGTACGCATACCACCCGGCGCAACGCCGTTAACCCTGACCTTCGGCCCGAGTTCGTGTGCCAACTGTCGGACGACACCAACAAGTCCATGTTTTGAGGCGGTGTAGAGCGGCCCGCCACCGCCGGTATAAAACCGGCATTGGACACGGTGAAGATCATGCTACCTTTAGATTTGATGAGTGCATCCAACGCCGCACGAGCACCAAGGAGTCCGCCCTTTACATTGATCGAGAGAAGCTCGTCAAAGGCTGCGGAAATTTCAGGCCCTTCAAATTCAGAAAGTGGCTTGAAAAATCGAAGACGCCTGCATTTGCGACGAAAGTATCAAGTCGGCCAAAGCGCTCAACAGCCGTTTCCACCGCTTTCACATTATCTTCATAAGATGTAACATCGCCAACGACAGTTTCAATTTTCTCGCCAAATTTGCGCTTTAGGCTGTCGGCACGATTTGCGTCCCTCTCCAAAACAACGACGCTAGCGCCTTCATCGATAAAACGATGAACCAAAGCAAGGCCCAATCCAGCCCCGCCACCAGTGATCAATGCGACATCATCTTTGAGCCAACCCATTATCTTCTCCGATCCAATTTATTGATTATATTACAAGAACAGCGTCATATTACGGCCACTAACACATCGTTCGTCATAATCGATATGGCGTGCAACAACCTTGAACTTGCCTTCGCTATCTCTCGCTAACTCGTCGTGCCGACAATAAACAAAACGGTCGATCTCGTATTGACGTCGGGCACGTTGGACAAACCAGTTGGATCGTACGAAAAGATTTACGCTTCCCGGCTTTTGAGCGATCTCTGTGTTTGCAACCATGTGCTGGTAATTTTCATCCGGGTTGACCCTCCAATTCAGCTCAGAATGAAATTGCTCCACTCTAGCATTGAGACATTCATAGTCGTCATCATAAATGAAAACTTCATCGGGCAGGTCATACCGCTTATCATTCTTGTAACGAAGTTGCCGACTAACGATTACATAGCGTATATTTTTGTCGATCATTTGGGCAAGCCATTCACGCAACCGCCGCGTGTCCAGCAAGCGCGCTTCTCTAAGAAAGAACGCATTTACCTCACCAGTAATATCCGTATCCCAGATAATCTCGGGATCCCCATCCCAGATGTCAGCTCCCATCACATTTGCAGACCTTGATACGCTATTCATTTCAATTCACCTTAATAATGCCACAGATATCGATGTCATTTTGCTTAGACATCAGCACTAACAAGCTGTTCTTTCCAGCTATCATCGCTCGGATCCATATCCCCCCAAGAGGCAGACCTCATAACTTCGTCATAAAACCGATAATAACCGCGATACGAGGTTTCACCGATTGCGGCCCGACCTACGACACCTGGCAGTTCAGAATCGACAATATCTTTTCCTATTCCCATTTGTGCATTCAATTGCAGTTTGCGTGTTTGAAATCCTGTGGTCAAAAGCGATGCTGATTCCATATTGTCATTATCATCAGCTTCCCAGTATCCAGCCACACCGAATGTTCGGTGCATTCCGTTTACGATCTTACGTTTCAATTCGTCCGGCATATCTTTTTCGACTATTGCCCAAGTCCAGCATTCTGTTTCATTCGGCCCAAGCGGCTGCCAGGTTTTAAAAAGATTCGTGCCCCAAAGATATGAAACATTAGGGAAAATTGCTCCGTTTATATGTGAGCCATAATAGCGTGTGCGAATAGCACCGTATTTCTCTTCCATTGCAACGCGTTTTGTAGCCTGCCAAGCCAACATTTCCTCGCCGAGTTTAGCATCATGGCCACCGGGATGAACGTCATACAAAATCCCGTGTCCGTGCCCATAGCGAGAGGCGACTTGAATCCCTGCACCTGCTGGCGGAAGGGCCGCATTTCCGGACATCGGTGCCAGCATTGATCCACTGACTGCCAAAGACGATGCGTGCGTCCAGCCAACATGATAGGCATCACCGACGAAATTCTCGCATGGCGCTTTCCAGTTACAATGGACAACAGACCGACTAGGTGGACCGACTAGTTCAACGCCTCCACTCGCCTCCATCCAGATATCAAGATACCATCGGGCGTCACCTAGATAATCCTCCAAGCTAATTGCACCTGCATCGAAATTACCGAAGACGAAACCATGATAAATTGAAACTTGAGCAACTTCTTTCAGGCCGTGCGTCTCTCGATCTAGTTTGCCTTGATAAAGCTCTTTTTCGAACGGCACTGCGGATAAAGAACCGTCAACCGCATAAGACCAACCGTGGTAATTGCAAACAAACGAGCGCTTGTTACCGGCTTCAACCGGACAAATGCGTGCGCCGCGGTGTCTGCAGACATTGAGAAATGCTTTTATGGAGCCATCCTTTTGGCGCACAACGATCACTTCGTCTTGCCCCATACGAGTAGTTACAAAATCTCCAAAATTCGGGATAGCTGACTCATGCGTTAAAAACAGCCAACAACGACCAAAATAGCTTCCATTTCTCGTTCGTAAATCTCAGGGTCGTGAAACATACGTGCACTTTGTTTGCCACGCTGGACGTCGATCAAATCTCTCATTTTTCAAATCCTCGGTTTTGTTTGTTTTTGAGATACTCCCGCAAAAAGTCTAAACGGTCATTTCCCCACCACATCTGACCATCAAGAATCATTGTCGGAGCGCCAAACACGCCCACCTGTTGCGCATTGGCGTTAGATTGGTCATATTGTTCCAGCACGTTATCGGAACACACAAAATCCAAAA